>JBIKHX010000233.1:0-4174 GCA_044361945.1 Polaromonas sp.
AGTATCTCGAGCCAACGGATCAACGACATCAACATGCCAACGGCCCATAGGCGCTGTAGTTGCTGGTCGCGGTAGATCGGCGGCGGATCGGTTAGCGGCGAAATAGAGTTTGTCAGGAAAGACAATCGGTAATGTCTGGAACTGGCTCTGGAACTTTCCAAAGCAAGATTATCGACCTGTTTACCGGACAGACCCCAAAACCAGATGCCATTGACTATCGGGGGTTTGGGTCCCCGCTCAGATCACCGCGACGCAGTCTTCGTAAACGCCGGTGCTTTTGACGAAGCCGCCGCTTTGTATGCTCTGGCTAAGGCGGGCGAAGCCCTGGCGCGAGATGTCCGGCGTGCGGGCCCAGATACCGGCGCGCTCATAGCGTTGCAGCGCGGCAAGAAACAGCGCCGGCGGTACAGCGGGAAAGAACTGCGTTGCCGCCGCAGCCAGGTCCTGCGCATCGTGTGTCGTGAGCCATTGTTGCATGGCAGCGGTGGCGCGGATCATCGCGGCAAAGGCCGCTTTGTTGCGCATGACGCCGTCTCGGGTGGCGATGAGGCTGGTGTAGGCGGTGGGGCCGCGTTTGCTTGCCGCGTAGACGACGCGACCGAAGCCTTCGCTGAGCGCCATCGACACATAGGGCTCGAACACCTGCACCACGTCCAGGCGCCCCTCGCGCAGGGCATCGAGGTTGGCCTGCATGCTCTGGTCTTTCACCCGGGCTAGGGAATCCGGGTCGACGCCGGCATCGCGCATGTCTTGCTGCAGGCACAGCCAGGGCGTTGCCACTTCGCTCACCGAGCCGAGGCGCAGGTGATTAAGATCACTAAGTTGAAAGTCTTGCGTGCCGCTGCGTGCAATCAGAAAAAAAGGATCGCGCGTGACCACCTCACAAAAACACAGTAAGGAATCGCCTGAGGCGGGATTGACCTCATGGTCCTGTATGACGCGCATCGGCCCGGCCCAAGTCACATCGATGCTGCCATCTCGCAATCCGGTGATGGAGGCCCCCGGCGCTGCCGAATCGAGCAAGCACAGTTCAACGCCCTCTCGCGCAAAAAACCCCAGCGTCTGGGTGGCGTAAAAAGGCGCGTAAAAGAGCGCTCGAAAATTTTCTGCAAGTTTGATGAGCATGAACTTCAGAAAAAATTATTGAACGGACAGAAGGTATAGGAAATTCAACCGCATGAGGCCAAGTATGGCATGGGTTTTGGGCTTCAAAACACGTTTGACCTAGTCTGTTTTAGCGCTCGCAGCCGCTCAATGGCGAGACCTTGGGATACAAGATAGATTAAGGGCTGGCGCGCACTCAGCTGCTATACGCAGCCGTCGAAATTGCCGATTAACTCAATCACCAATTAACGCGCTGCTCCACCTCGTAGTCTGGTACGGGTTGTAAAGTTTGGGTTTGGCGGCTGATGCGCGGGCGGCAACAGCCGCGCTGCGGCGCAGAATGATCCTGGATGTTCCGGTTCTTTCCCGCAAAGGGACATCCATTTACCCGGCACCCGGTTTCCGTCTGCCGGGACCTCCTGGAGGACGTCACGACCATGTACAAGTTGTAAGTGCAGGAAAGATGAAAACGATCCGCGCATCTGGCACGCCGTTCCAGGGCCTCACGGCAAAGCGCTGGTATTTGACGACGAAGCACTGGCGCACGCGAAGCTGGAAGAGCTCCATCCCATCTTGGTGAAGCTCGAGCACTTCAGCGCCGGTTCGAAATGCACCCGCGTACTCAATATCATCATCGATTAGCGGGACCGAAACCCGGTCATCCCCGGGCGTACCGTCTGACTGGAGCCAATCTGGTGCATCATCACGTTTTTTGAAATTCTCGGTTACCTGTCCGGGGACCCGGGCGTAACTTACCGATACAAGCCCAAGGACGGCGAGTCGAACGCGAACACCTAGGCAAGGTCGCGCTGGACTCCGGCGGCACACGGGGCACAGGCCACGCCACGGCGATACGGATGGCGAAAGATGGCTGATGCGTCGTGATTGTGGCGCGGCGATCACGGAATGATGGTTCTATGGCCGCCGGCTAAGCGCCCTTACTCCGGCTGAATTTTTGCCGCCGTCACGATCTTACGAAAAACCTCGTTATCCGACTTGATGGTGTTGAGGAAGTCCTGCGGCGTGCGGCCGTTTGTGATCGTAAAGCCCAAGCCCTCCATCTGCGCCTTGTACTCCGGCGAGTTGGCGATCCTGCGCACCTCGGTGTTGAGCCGGTCCACGACCGGGCGCGGCAGGCCGGCCGGAGCCATCACGCCAAACCACAGGTCGGGCATGTTGAAAGCCGGAATGGTTTCGCGCACAGTGGGAATGCCCGGGTCCGATTGCAGGCGCTTGGCCTCAAGGAGGCCGAGGCCGCGCAGCTTGCCCGAGCGCACGTGTGGCAACACCGTGGAGGCGGTAACAATTGCCACAGGGATCTGGCCGGCCAGCACGTCCACGAGCGCGCTGCTGCCGCCCTTGTAGGCGACGTGCGTAAGCTCGACGCCGGTGAGCTGAGAGAGTAACACGCCCCCGAGGTGCTGGTTGGAGCCGACACCGATGGTGCCGTAAAAGAGCTTGCCCGGATTCTTTTTACCGTAGTCGATGAGTTCGCTTATCGAATTGACCGGCAGCGACGGATGCACCACCACCATCGCCGGGGCGTAGGCGATGTCGGTAATGGCCACCAGCTCTTTGAACGGGTCGTAAGGCACGTCCTTGGTAAAGAGGTTAAGGATGTAATTGTTCATGGTGCCGATGAGCAGCGTGTAGCCGTCGGGCTGCGCCTTGGCAACGCTGTTGAAGCCTATGCTGCCGTTGCTGCCGGGGCGGCTTTCCACCACCACCGGCTGACCCAGCGCTTCGGAGAGTTTTTGCGCCAGGGGTCGCGCCAGCACGTCGACGGCGCCGCCGGGTGAGAACGGCACGACCAAACGTATGGGCCGGTTCGGCCAGGGCTGGGTTTGTGCTTGGACAATAGAGGAAGCGCCCAGCATCAGTGCGCCGATGCAGACGAACCGGAAAAAGAGGTGCGTGAAAATCATGTGAGATCTTTCTACTAAGGTGTCAGTGAGGCAAAAATTACCACAGAGGCTAGAGGGTTACGGGGTATAGGGCAATTGGACGGTTGGACAATCTGGCAACTTGATCAGGGTAATAATATTAGAAAGTTTTCTGCAATTTAGCCTCTAGCACCAAGCAATTATCAGGCCATCGTGGCGAGTTGTAGACTTTCGGAGTCTTCACGCCATCTAACGGAAATACCATGTCCTCTACGCACCTCCTGCCCGACCCCATCTCGCTCACCGTCAATGGTGGCTTGCACACGGTGCACGCCGCCTCGGACACACCGTTACTCTACATCCTGCGCAACGACCTGCAACTCAAGGGCAGCAAGTTCGGATGCGGCTCCGGACAGTGCGGCGCATGCATGGTCATCATCGACGGGCAAAACGTGATGTCCTGCGATACGCCGCTGTGGGCCGCTGCCGGAAAAAACGTCACCACCATCGAAGGCCTGGGCGGGCCCGACGCGCTGTCGGTGGTTCAGCGCGCCTTCGTGACGGAACAGGCGGTGCAATGCGGCTATTGCATCAGCGGCATGATCGTCAGCGCCACCGCGTTGTTGCAAACGACTTACGCTCCAAGTGAAGGCCAGATCCGCGAGGCGCTGGCGCGCAACCTGTGCCGCTGCGGCACACATACGCGCATCATCAAGGCGGTGCAGCGCGCGGCGCGAGAACTGTCGGGTGAGCCGGCATGAACGCGCCGGCCATCCCGGTGCAAAACCGGCAGCGACTGCCCGGCAGCCTCAATGCCAACCGCCGCATCGATCAGTGGCTGCGTTTTAACGATGATCGCAGCGTCACCATCCTGAGCGGCAAGGTCGAGATCGGCCAAGGTGTTATCACCGCGATGGCTCAGGTGGCCGCCGAGGAGCTTGATCTTTCGCTCGTGCAATTGCATATGCGCCACGGCGACACCGCATTTACCCCCGACGAGGGTCAGACCTCGGGCAGCCGCTCGGCCAACGAGGGCGGGCTGGCGCTGCGCTAC
Source organism: Polaromonas sp. (assembly GCA_044361945.1). Lineage (GTDB taxonomy): Bacteria > Pseudomonadota > Gammaproteobacteria > Burkholderiales > Burkholderiaceae_C > Polaromonas. Next base: position 4,042 of record JBIKHX010000233.1, read on the forward strand.
GTCTGTGCTGAGGCGCGCCACTTGCTGCTTGTGGCCGCGGCCGCACGCCTGGGCTGCACGCCGGACTCGCTGACCGTGCGCGAAGGTGTGTTCCACATCGACGGTCGTGCCGGCACGCTGTCCTACTGGGACC
>JBIKHX010000020.1:0-13617 GCA_044361945.1 Polaromonas sp.
ATTTCGGCCGGTCGCTGTGAAGGGATACGATGAGGTTGTCGGCCCCACCCCCCCCACCTCGTTAATGCCTCACCTGAGCGCGCTACTACTGTGGCTGTAATCGATGTAGTTTTACCAATGCCGAACAACACACATCAACATTCATGAAAAAGAAAATCGTCATCATCTTGGTTATTGCAATCGGGCTGCTTGCGGCTTTTGCAATCGCTATTGCAATTTCAAATTGGATGATTGCAAGCCGCGTCCCCGTTCAGCTTTTGCAAAGTCGGATGGTCATAGGTGACAAAACCTTCGCGGTAGCTTCGGGAACCATGATAACCGTTGGTGAGCGTGATGCTTTCCCACTGCAAACTGCTGTAATCAAATGCGAGGCAAAGCAAATGGAATGCCAAATTGCAAGGGCACTAATAATTCCTGACAATTTCTTGACAGTGGAGCTAAACACAGTTCAGGTAATTGAGTGGACTGACAGTCATCTTGTTATCGAAGAAAAAACCAATTGCGTTGTCAACACATTTGACCTTAAGGAAGGTCTGCAGAACCCCCGAGCAAACCTGCTTGCCGAGGGATGAAGTTAAAGCGACGATCTGAGCCATGCAACAGACCGATCTGAAATTGAACCTGAGAACGAAGCGAACGCGCAAGCGGGAGTTACTTGCGCAGATGGAATATGGAATGTGTGGTGCCATGGGCTAACCTCGTGGTGTTGATTTCGCCTCATGCCCCTGAAGGCAAGAAGGACCGTAAGCCCTTTGCGGTGCAGACGATGCTCTGCATTCACTTCATGCAGCAGTGGTTCACGCTGAGCGACCCGGCCATGGAAGAAGCGCTGCACGACGTGCTACTGTTTCGGGAATTTGTCCAACTGAGCTGGGACCAGCGGCTGCCCGACGAGAGCACGATCCTGCGATTTCGGCACCTGATGGAGCGCCACAAGCTGGCTGAGCAAATCCTGGCAGTCGACAATGACCTGCTGATTGGCAAGGGCCTGATGCTCTAGGCGGGCACGGTGGTCGATGCCACGCTGATCGCCGCGCCCAGTTCGACGAAGAACGCCTTGGGAGAGCGTTACCTCGAGATGCATCAGACCAAGAAGGGCAACCAGTGGTACTTCGGGATGAAGGCCCACAATGGCGTTGATGCAGGGTCAGGCCTCGTGCACACGGTGCTTAGCACGGCAGCCAACGTCAACGACGTGGTCGAGGGCAACAGCCTGCTGCACGGCACTGAGACCGATGTCTTCGCTGACGCGGGATACCAGGGTGCGAACAAGCGGCCTGATGTCAAGGACGATGTGAACTGGCATGTGGCGATGAAGCCGGGCAAACGTAAGGCGGTGGACAAGGCCCAGACCATTGACCGACTTACCGAAGCGATCGAACGCATCAAGGCCAGCGTGCGTGCCAAGGTTGAGCACCCATTCCGGGTGACCAAGAGGCAGTTCGGTCATGTCAAGGTGCGCTATCGGGGCCTGGCGAAGAACACGGCTCAGCTGAAGACATTTTTCGCTTTGTCCAACCTGTGGATAGTTCGCAGAAAACTGTACGTACTGGATGGAAAAGTCCGTCCAAATGCTGCAGTTGCGGCCTGAAATGGTGGGGATGCTGACACTGAGATGTCGAATACGCGGCATTCTCGCCCCAATGACGCCGAAAACCGGTGAAATCACAGGCATCGCCGAGGTGGTCGACCTGTATGCTATTTGGTGAGATTGTCCGTAACAAATAAAGTGCGAATTTCCTACCGTTGAATCATAGATCAACAGTAAAATTTTGGCGCAAATCGAGGCTAGCTTTGCGTGCATCAGTTGCAACATGCGGTGTGGCCAGGCCCCTAATGGTTGGCGGCATTCAATATGGCGATTATCTTGAGTGGGGTAATTATGTTGAAAAGTTGGAAAGTTGTGTTAGCTCCCGTTTTAGCAGTGGTATTGGTTTCCTGTGGCGGCAGTGGTCCGGTCGAAATTGCCGGTGTGGCGGGAGTGGCCGAGCGTTTCGTCGTCAAGCAGCAGGGAGAAGTCATCACCAATTTTGGTGTCGGTGAAGACAAGATCGTGATCGACCTTGAATCGGCCCAAACTTCGGAAACCCTGACTTACCTTGACTTGGTCAGCCCGTTTGCTGCGCGCCTGAATGCGGCCACAGCTATCGCTGGAACTATTAACAAGTACCCTGCGCCCATGGCTGTGAATGCAGCAGGCACCGGAGTAGAAATCCGCATCCCCGGATTTGGTGGTACCGGGTCGACCAAGCTGATCACCGTTTCGAGTGCGAGCGGAACGCCAGCTGAACTGCTCACCCGACTTGCGACCCATCCTGAAGACTTCGATATCCGCTCTAAGGGTAATACCGTGATCGACTGGAATGACATCACGTTCGATGCACTGAAGCTGGCTGGCTTTGCGCCCGCCGCCTCGGTACGGGTGTTTTCCATGGTTCATACCGCCATCAACGATACCGTACAGGGAATACTCGTGGTGCCTGGGCGACGCACCTACCTGGCCTCGCAAGGTCTTTCGGTGACGGCAGCTGCTGCCGGCGCCAATGCCGAACTTGCAGCAGCGGTTGCGGCGCGCCGGGTGTTGGTCAGCATCTTCAGCGACCCGTATACTTTTACCACCAATGGCGGCTCGGTCAATCCGGTTTTTACGCCCCTGGACAATCAGCCCTCTCAGAACCTGACCGCCTACTACACCAAGGTATTCGATGCGGCAGTCGAGTCCGCCAAGCTTGAGTCGGGCGCCTCCCAGGCCAGCCTCGATGCGGCCGTCGCTTACGGCAATGCCGTGGCCGACCAGATATTGGCGCTGCGATCCACCGACGGCTTCTTGCGCAATGTGGACGGCAGTCAGGTCAAACCTGCCGACTTCAACGCCCGCTTTCTTGATGGCATCGAATCGGCCGCCAATTTCGCAGGAAAAGACGGCAGCGTAAGCCATTTGGGCGACGGCACATCGCTAGTGGGTACGGGCCCGCAGATAAGCGCCGTCACCCTGGGAGGCGTCAATCTGGTGTTTGGAGTTGGCAAGAGTTCCCCCGGGGTCTGGCGGCGTGCGGAAGATACACTCAACTTGGGCGCCAATGGTGGCTATGCCGGATTGGCTTCGGCCGAGGTGGCCAGTGTCAACAAGACCTGGGTGGTGCCGCGCACGAATTTCTTCAGTGACTTGCTCAATCCGCCGCCGGCGCTCGACAGCGCGGAGTACACGGCCAATGTGGCCGAAGTGAAAGCTGAGGGTAGTTTGCTCGACTTGCCGATGCCGGCCGGCACGCAGGTGATGGTCAACAACCGTACCGTCACCATCAACGGGGAAACACGGGTTATCTCCGGACTCACGGCGTTAGGCGTGGTCGTCAACGATGCCGATCCAGCCGAAACAGGATATCCCGCAGTGAAAGGGCAGGATGCGCCGTCCAGTATTGCCGGCAACACCAATGGCGTCGACGGGATAGGCACCACCAGCTCCGAGCGAACTGTTATCGCCCACGTATGGGCCAACGCCGAGGGTGGGGTTGGCCCCAACTATGCGTATCAGAAGGTCGCCCAGCAACTTGCTATCAATAACCGTTCATCCCTCGCAGATACGGCATTGATATTTGCGACCCTGAATCAGGCATTTGCCGATGGTTTTGAAAATCTCTGGAATGAAAAGTGGAATGTAGATTACTTCTGGCGTCCCGTCAGCAGCGTCCGCAATGCCAACCAGATCGCCGCCACCTCCAATTTGGTTGACAGTGCATTTACCGTGCGCGAAAACACGCCGCAACATCCGGATTTTCCTTCTGGCACATCCGTATCGGCAGGCCTAGCATCGACGATTTTGCGTAGTTTCTATGGCGAGACTCAGACATTCACGGTGAGCGCGGATGTCAATCCGGCGAGCGCGCGGCTGGCCATTGCCTTGGCGCCGGTCAATGGGAACGTGGGTGACATTCCATTGGAAGAAGTGAGCCGCACCTACACTAGCTTTGCCCAGGTCGTCAATGAGACGCGCCTGAGCCGGATCTTCGCAGGTGCCCACTTCCGCTTTGCCACAGAAAAAGGGGTCCAGCTCGGCGAATTGGTCGGCAAGTATTATGTCGACAACAATCCCATGCTAGTTGCCGGCAAATAGGCAATGTGGCTCTTCGGCAGGTCACGCCCATCCTGGCCAGCAGCAGGGGTCACGGGCTCGCGGCCGCTGCGCGCAACGCCCGCTGGGAGGTCTACTTTAGGCTGGGCGATCGGCCAGCAGGGCAACGAGCGCATAGTGCAGCGCGTGGGCGAGCTGCGGATTGTCTGCTTCCATCTCGCGCAGCTTCTCGGCGCTGAGAATGTAGGCTTGTGTGACTTGGTCAGCCACGGTACAGGCGATCGAGCGGCCATCCGGTAAAGTCAGCTTGGCGGTCACCCGGCCCGATTCGATGAATACGATCTCGTCGGGTGGGCCACCCTATTTGACCAGGTACTCGTCCGGCTTGAAGCTGCGCGGCTGAAGATAGGTCATGAAGGCAAAAAGCGGAGTGCCCGCAGGCAATCCCTTGCGGATCCTGTCCCGGATCGAGAAGTCCACTGGCAGTTCAGGATTGGCATCCGCTGCCAGCAATTTTTCCTTGTAATATTCGAGCGCCATGTCGAGGTCGGCGTAGAAGACGATGTTCGTCGAGTCGGGATGCAGGCCGGCCCGCTTGAATTGTGATTCGATGGCGACATTCATGCGCGTGAGAATCAGCAGGCACCCATTGCGATCAAAGTACCTGTGGAGCTTCGCAATCGCTGAAATGGCCGACGAATCACTGGTCGGAACATCGCAAAAATCGAGCACCAGGTAGCTCACGGGCAACCGCCCCGCGGTGGCGATCATGTTTTTGATCTAAGTCATCACCGAATACGCGGTACCGAAAAAGATGTAGCCCTCGAGTTTAATGACGCGGATGGAATTGCCCTTGACCTTCAAAACTTCAAGCGCCGCTGGAATGCGGTCAACGTTACTGCGGTACTCGGCCCCGGCCTGACCTTGCCCCCCCGAGTTCGACACCAAATGACGCAAGTTGTTGATTCATATAGGGCTCGCTTCAAACTTGCCACTACAAAAGGGTCAACTGGGCGTCTTGAGTCGGTTTTCTGATCTTCAAAGTCTCCAGCACTTCTGCCTGGGAGTCATTAATCGTTGAGATGCCGGAGATCGGCTCTGCCTTGTTGATTCGCACCCTGTGGCGCTGAATCTTGCGCAGCTCTGCCAACGCCCTTTCCGGCGACAGATCACTTTTGGCCAGCTTCAGCCTTCGGCGCAGCACGCGGTAAACGATCAAGGCCAGAAAGCAAACCAAGGCATGGGCGCGAATTCGCTCGGGCAGGCGGTGGTAGACCGGTGCGATCTCAATCTCACTCTTGAGCACTCTGAAGCCCCGCTCGATGTCAGCCAGACTCTTGTAACGCTGCACGATCTCGGCAGGTTCAAGGTCCGCCACGTTGGTGGCCAGCAGCAGTTTGCCGTCCATCATCTGGGCGCGGGCCAATGCCTTTGCGTCGATGTCGTACGTGAACAAATCGGACTTGAGGTCGATCTTGATGATTTTGGACAGGTGGGCATCGGCCACCTCGTGGAAGAAGCGCGCCTTGGCTCCCGAGTCGCTGAGTTTGCGTCCCCGCTTTTTTTGCCCGGCGTCTTGTCCATCGAGCTTGTTGGCCAAGTCTTTGGCCCGGGCTTCAAGCGCCGCAATGCGCGCTGTTCGTTTGTCTGTTTGTTCCTGCGCCCGTTGCGGGTTGTGTGCCACGATCAAACGCAGTCCCTCCCAGGAGGTTTCGGCCACCGTCTCGCCCTCGGGCGCAGCGGCGGTGTGCAAGGGCTGCAGCAGCTCGGCAAACTCTCCGTAGCGGCGACCCGGCACCGCCAAGATGAACTCCAGCGGCTGTCCATCGGGCAGGCTGATGGCGCTCAGATCGGCCAGGTTGTCGACCGACAGCAAGCCCCGGTCGGCCACCATCACCAAGCGGCGGATGTGCGGGTAACGTGCCAGCACCTTGCGCACCGTGGGCAAAAGGGTGGGCGCTTCGGACGTGTTGCCGTCAAACACCTCGTGGTAGATAGGCATGCCGTCGGCCGTTTGCACCACACCCAGCATGAACTGCCGGGCCACCACGCCCTCTTTGGACATGCCAAAGTGCCGCACATCGCCGTCTTGCACGCTGTGGCCCGCTGCGCGGATGGTGGTCAGGTCGTAGAAGACGACAGACAGCGCGTCATCGATCAAGGGCCGAAGCAAATGGGCCACGCAGTCGTCAACCGCCTGCTGGTGGTCCATCAGCGCATCCATGCTGCGCAGCAGGTGTTGATGGGTGAGTTTGGCAGGATCCACACCGGGCATGGAGACGGTTTGCAGCCAGCGCAGGGTGCCCAGTTTGGAGTCGGCATCGCACAGGCGGTTGAAGACCATGACACGAATGGCTTGCTCGACGGCGGTGGAAAAGCGTGCACGACGAAATACGCCTGCCAGGCAGTCAAAGCCAATCTCGCGCCAGAGTTGGTCCAGCGCCCACACATCGCCTAAGGCGAGGGCTGACTCGAACTGCACCTGCGGTGTGGCTGTGTCGACGCCCCCAAGGCCACGGGCCTTGAGCAGCGTTTGCAGCATCTTGTCGATCTGCCCGTTGTTCTCGTCGACCCGGCCGAGGGTGAGCAAGTTGCGTTGGCGGGGCTGACCGTTGGCGTCACGGTAGGACTGCACGATTTGAGCATAGGTGTGACCGCGGGCGCGAGCGAGTTTGACGAACATGGTGCAAGTGTAGCAAATGGAGCGAAAGAGGAAACTACACAAAACAACAAATGTTTACACTACAAAAAAATCTAGAAAACCACGGCTAAGTGATTGATTCATATGGAGGCCACCCTTGGAAATGAGCGAAAAACGGGGTGGAAGTGTCGAACTTGGGGGGGCAGGTTCAGTCGTCTGCTTGGCCGTTGCGCTGTTGGCGCTACCACTCAAACACCCGGCTAAAAGGCTGTCAATTGCGATCGGTATAGCCAGTTTTCTCACGCTGCTTGACGTGCAGAACCTCCATGTCATAGAGGGCCGACCCGCACAATATTGCCAACCGGGTAACGCGGTTTTATCTAATTTCCAGGCCCTGTCTAAGCCTCAAGTACAACGCGGCTGCTACAGGCTTGTCCGACGCAGGCAAGCACGAAGCCTTCACTCAGATCTGCCTCGCTAAGTGCCTGCTGGCCGTCCATTTCAACCGTGCCTTCGGTCTTCTTGACTTTGCAAGTACCACAGTTGCCCGCCCTGCAGGAACTCGCCAGCGCAATGCCATGCTCTTCGGCCACATCAAGGATGCAGTCGCCAGACGAGACCATGACGGTTCTGGAGCTGACTGAAAAAACCAGCTCTACCTTTAGGACTTCAGCAGCAGGGGCCGGCACTGGGTGCACTACCGCAGGCAACACCACTGCCGATGCGACCGGTATGGGCGCCGCGGTCGCTACAGGTGCGGCAGTGGCAAGCAGGGGTGCCGCGTTTTGTACAGGTGCCGGCCCGCCAAAACTTTCCTGGTGATAGCGGTGTGCAGGAAAGCCAATTTGCGTCAGCGTGCTGCGAACCGCGTTCATGTAGCCGGGCGGCCCGCAGACAAACACCTCACGTTCTGCGTAATCAGGCGCCCACATCCGAACCAAGTGCTCACTGAAATGGCATACCGGCCCGTTCCAAGCCTGCCCCGCGTACACATTGCCGGGAACTACGCCCATCTTGATCTTGTTGCCCAAGCGCATGCTCAGGTATTTAAGTTCACTGTCGAAAATAACGTCGGCCGGTGTACGAATGTTGTTGATGAACACAATGTCGGCAGTTGATGCGGTGTCCACCAGCCAACGTAGCATCGACATGATGGGAGTGACACCACTGCCCGCGGCGATCAGCAACAGCTTGTCAGCGGGCGCATCGAAACAGGTGAACTCCCCGTGCGGGCCGGAAAGTGTGAACTGAAAGCCCACCTTCATATTGTCGTGCAACCAATTTGACACCAGGCCACCGGGCACGCGTTTGACCGTGATCGAAATGGCATGTGGACGGGAAGGCGACGACGAGATGGTGTAACTGCGGCGCACTGTCTTGCCTTCGATGGGCAGTTCCAGAGTAGCAAACTGCCCTGGCTTGTACACAAACAGCGCCGGTTGCAGGGCCTGAAACACGAAAGTTTTGACGTCATGGGTCTCGGGAATCACCGCCACGCAACATACTGGCGTCTTGCCGCGCTTCCAGACATGCTCCGTCGCCATCTTCAAAGTAGCACTGGGCCAGATGGACAGGTCCGCCTGCGCGTGAAGCACGGGCGTTGGCTCGGCGTCCAATGGGGGCGACACCTCCGCCACACCTGCTGCAGGGGCCTGATCAGGTGAGGACAGGGCCAAAAGCACGTCTTTTTGCGCTTTTTGTTTGGCCGCAGGCATTGCGCCGAGGCCAAGGCGCACCAACGTGGGGGATGAGTTCTGGCTCAATCGATTGACGAAGGTTCGCAGCGAGGCCCGGGCTCGAGCCGGGTCTGCCGCCAAAACGCCGACCGTCTGGATGCGCTCCGAGATACTTTTCAGGTCGTGGGCAAATGACTTTTTCTGGTAATCCTTCCAGAGGTCGAGATAAAGCAGGCGCAGGTTTTCAAGTCCCTTTTTGATGTCCGCATCGTCACACCAACGGAGATTTTCGATCAATTCTTGAAGGCACTGAACTTCCCGGGCACTCACGCCGCCCTCGGCGTCGGCTACATGGATAAACAGGGCGAAAAGGAGATGGGCGGATGCATCCACCAGCGGCGTTGATGCGAGACCTTGGTTTGGCATATGGCTTAATTTCTTCTGAGCGTTACAACAAATGATCAGTTCTTGACATAGCCTGCGACGACGGTCAACATGCTCATCGAAACCGTCGAGTCCCGCTCCATCAAGGCGCGCAAACGCTCTCCTTGAATGGTAAGAACTCGGGCCATGGGCGAAGATATCCGTGCCGAGGCCACCCGGGGGCGACCCGTGATGACACCCAGTTCTCCAATGAGTGCTCCCTCTTGCAGCTTCCCGATGAGGGACGTTTGGCCATCGCGCTCGATCAGGACATCGGCCGAACCGGCCTGCAGCAAAAAGGCGTCTTTGGCCGCCTCCCCCGCATGACACAACCAGACATCCTTGGCATAGCGCCGAATCTCGACCGACGCAGCAATCTCGGTCAGCGAGCCCAGGTCCAACTCGCGGAAGATGCTGGCGCTGGACAGCCAGAGCAGTTTGGTGACGGTATCGTGCGACTCAATGGTGTAGTCCGTGCTCGGGTTGGCCCATTCAATGACCAGCACCGGGCCCTGCTGGTGGGTCGGCAGAAAGCTGAGCCGTGCGCCGGATTCCACGGCCACCATATCGCCCTCTAACGCCACGCCATTGACAAACAGGCTGGAAAAATGATCGGTCCTGCGAACCTGAACTTTTTGACCCTGGCGAGAGATCGTCAAGTGGTAAGGTGAAATGACCTGCCCGAAAATAGCAACATCGTTGTCGGCAGCACGTCCTACGGTCACGTGATCCTTCATGAACGACAGAACTTGCTGGCCATTGTTCGGCGTTGCCAATGTGATGGTGAACGTCTGGTCTGGAGTGCCGGCTACTTTGGTGGACGACTTGCCGATCAGGCCGTCGATCACATCCGTCATCAACCGCGGCGCCGAGGTGTCGTGTCGCTCTATTTCCGAGGCTATCTGCTGGGCCAATCCCAAATCCAGATAGGAAATGGCGGTCAGTGCCAGCGCACCCACAAGGGGATCTTCTGTGGCCACCGTGCGTTTGAGGTTCAGGGCCAGTTCCCCGCCCTTTTCGATGACCGAGTGAAAGCCTGAATCCTCAAGCTTGAGGACACTGTCGCCGTCAAGCTCGCGGCTGCCACGGAGCAAATTAACCAAATACGCGTCCAGTGAGTTGGCCCAGGTAACGCGTGTCCCAGATGTCACAGGAAGCGCTAATGGCTTCTCGATACCCTCGCCTACAAGTTCAGCCATTTCGGCAGCGAAAAGCCGCGCCTCCGGGGTATTGCCAAGGGTCATGAGCATGGCAAACAACTTGGCACAGAGAACGTTGGTGCGCCTTACGGTGCTGGCAATCAACAAACATCCAATGGCCTGCCACTGGTGGTCTGCCAGCATCTTGCAGCGCAATCCAAACACCAGTGCCGCATCATCGGCCAGCAGGCTGAGTTGCCGCTTGGCCCGCTCAAACATCAACCCACCGGCCCCGGTGATATTGGCCAGGACGTTGGCGTGCTCTACTTCGGAGACATGATAGATCGCCCGGTATTCCTTGACGGTGTTGGCCACAACACTGTCTTGCAGCGGACCCGAGAGCTTGTGCCCAAGATCGAGCTGCCCCAGAAGAATGGGCTCGATCACCCGGCGATAGTTGTCCAGCCGAATCCAGTTTTCAAACGTGGCAGCCTTGTCAGGGTCCAGCAGTCCGTCTGCTCCGTCGATACCAAACTCTTGCAAGATCTGTCGGTGCTCGTCGTCACTCACACCGACCTCCACGCGCACCTCGCGCAACAATTCCAGGCTGGCACTGGTGTCGGTTTTTCCGGTGCGCAACGCCTCCTCCAAAATGTTGCGGTAGGCCTGCATGCGCTGCTCGCGGGAAAAATTGGGCAGTGTTTTGGCCAGCACATACACCTCGTCGGGCTTTAGCTCTTCGAGCTTGCGGCCCTCCAAAAACTTGGAAATGTCCACATTCAGCTTGCGCAACTGATCGCGCAAACTGGCCGCCAGCCCCTCGCGCCGAAACTGCGTGGGGTTGCGCTGAATTGCTTGCCAAAACCAAAGCGTGGTCAGCGCTACGATCATGATGTCAATGACGCGCAGCGCCGGTCCGGGCAACAGCATCAGGTTGGGACGCCCCCCAAAGAGGTAGAACACGTTGATTGACAGATAGGCCGAAAACGAAAGGCAACGGCTCACGATTTCGGGTTCGGTCAGTGGCAATTGCGCTCTTTTCACGATCTGCCGGTAAACGAATTCCAACCCTTTGCCCACGGCCATGGCCATCGCTACGAAAGAACCCAGTATGAGTGGCGATGAAATGATCTTGGGAACGTCATAGGCCCGCCCGTCTATGTAGAGGCCCGATTTGAAGACGCTACCCAGTTGGTCGGGCTCGTGGGTCCAGGCACCGGAGAAGTAGTAATCCCAACCGCCCGAATAAAAGTAGTAGAAGCTGTAAAAGCCGACGATCAGTCCGAAGAATCCGTAGTAGACATAGCGCAGCGCGGGGTCCTCAATGCTCTCCCAGTACGAGCGCTCCAGGTCAATGTCAGGACAGTTCGCGGTACAACCGACGCAGGTGCTGCGCTCTCCTTCTGGCGTGGAAGTGCGGCACATGGACTGCGACACGGGCGCCCGCGTAATGTGGGCCTGGCTTTCGAACAGGCCTCGGGGTTCAGTATAGATTTTCTGCACGATCGCAACCGGGCACACATAGTTGCACCAGGTCTTCCCGCCCCAGAAATAGCCCACGGCAATGGCGAGCACTATGATCCCGATAAAGAACAAGCCCAGCGCCGTGCGGTCGGAGTTGACAAAAAGAATGCGGGCGTTAAGGGCCAGAAAGAGCAGCCCAAACTGGATGTACCAAACATTCTTGCGCCACCACGTATCCCTCCCCACCAATGCCAGTTGCTTCTCGATCTGCCCCGTGCGCTTGATCAGCACCGATCGTTTGCGGTTGAGCCCAAAATAGCGCGGGATTTGTGACACAAAGGATAGGGGGCAGATGCGGCGCCAAGCTTCGTGCCCTGCCACCATGAAGAACAGAGGCAGTACCGGGATGAGCATCGTCCAGAAGATCCGATTGGTCATGTGGTACGGCGCCTCTGTCATTACCTGGCCTTGCACCATCACGGTTTTGCCTTGCAAGTGAAACGGGCTGCCAACGTTGTCTGGCATGGTCATCTGAGGCGTGACCGGATCCCAGAACAACGACACAATCAACACAATCCAGCCTGCGGTCAGCAAACCGCGAAAAATTCGCATCTTCTTTTCTTGAACTCCAGATAGCATAAATTCCGCCCATTTTCGAATTGGTACTTAGCCGCCAGCCCAAACAATGCCCGTCGTGACAGCACGCAATATTTTGGCGATGTCCCGAACTCAGTTGCAGGTTTGAGCCGGTGGTCATGAATATTATGCTGCCTTCTTGAGTGATTGGGTTGCGGGACGAAGACCGTTTATCAGTGTTTTCAAGTCCGCATGACCACGCAGTTTCTTGAACGATTTCTCCGCCTCCAAGAAGCCCGCCGCAGTCCAGCGCAAAGCCATCTCTGCATCCTTGTAGTTGGTCACCCGACCACTGACCCGGCGCACCACAGAGTTCGGTGACTCAATGACATTGGTGGTTGCCAGGCAGCGAGCCAACTCGCCAGTGATGCCGAGTTCCGTGATGGTGAACACTTCATCAAGTCCTTCGAGCACGCTGGCGGCGGCATCAGGGTGCTGGGCCTTGAGGCTCCTGGCCAATTCCTTCAGACGCAGTTTGCCCGACACTGCATCGAGCTTGAATGCCTGCTTCATCAACCAGCGCACCTGCTCAGCCCGGTCCTTTGGAAGGCGCTCCGAGACGTTGCGAATCTTGTGGATTCGGCATCGCTGCACTTTGGCGTCCTTGCCGCACAACTGCTCAATGCCAGAACGCAGCGCTTTGGAGCCATCAATCACCCACAGGCGTGCAATGTTGAGGTCCAAGCCACGCTCGGACAATCCCGTCAACAAGTCCTTGACCACCTTGGCGTTCTCACTGCTGCCAGCAGCCAATCCCAGGACATGTTTGCTGCCCTGCACGTCCACCCCCACAGCGGCAATGATGTGGTGCTTGCCGACGATGACGCCATCGACATACATCGCCACGAAGTCAGCTTTGCTCAAATCGCGACTCATCAACTCCGCCCAGGCTTGAGCGCTTTGTTTGACAAACTGGCGAGAGACGGCGCTCTTGGAGATACCCAACTCATCGGCACAGCGGTGCACCACACGGGCGTACTTTCGGGTGCTGACGTTGCACACCAGGATGTCGGCAATGCGGCGCGAGAGGTCTGCGTCATTAGCCAGCGCCGCATAGGCGGGAACCGATACCTCACCGCTGGCGGTGCGAAGCCTGGGGCGTTTGACGTGCATCTTGGCCTGGCCCAATCGGACGACACCACTTTGGCTGCCGTGCCATCGAACTTCTCCGGTATGGCGGCCATGGTGCTGGACACCGGCAACACTCTGGGCGGACAACACCAACATATGTTCGATGAACTGGCGCGAGAGTTGACCCAGAAGGTCATCGATGGACAACTGGGCTTGTCCAATCATGGACAGCAGTGGCAGTGCCGCCTCGGGGTTGCTGGAGAACAGGGGCTGTTCTATCAATTGGTCGGCATTGAATTTACTGGCGACATGGAGTTTGGCTTTAGACTTTGCCATGGTGGTTGAGCTTTCTTGGTTCTGCGGTTGTTGAAGTCAGAACCCATATTCTGTAGGGCCTGACGGTTTCAACCACCAACCTCAACCTTCAACTACGAGCGGGACATCGCCCCCGACGATCCATTAACTCCTTGCCTGTAAATCCATTTCGAGGATTGA
>JBIKHX010000234.1:0-4157 GCA_044361945.1 Polaromonas sp.
GAGCGCTGAGACTTTCGAGATCATGTTCAACAAGACCAAGTACGACGCGCTGCCAGCCAAGATGAAAGCCATCATTGCCGGCGCCACCGAGGCCGCTTCGGCTGACATGTCCTGGAAAGCGGTTGACCGTTATTCCAAGGACTACATCGAGCTGCAGACCAAGGACAAGGTCAAGTTCTACAAAACGCCTGACGCGATTTTGCAAGAGCAGCTCAAGCTGTGGGACGACATCCTGACCAAGAAGTCGGCTGAAAATCCACTGTTCAAGGAAATCGTGGCTTCGCAAAAGGCTTTTGCCGAGCGCGCAGTCAAGTGGGACCAGGACACCAACATCAGCCGCCGTATGGCTGTGAACCATTTCTTTGGAGCTAAAAAAGCCGCACCGAAAAAAGCCTGATACTGAACCGGCTCCCCCCATCAGCCACTCGGACACAATCCGGGTGGCTGATTTACTTATAAAAGCACAATAATGCAAAAACTCCTACTCACCGTCGACAAGATCAGCACTGCTGCAGGGCAGTTTTTCTCCTGGCTGATCGTCGCGCTGACGTTCATGATCGCATGGGAAGTCTTTTCCCGCTACGCGCTGGACAACCCGCACCCCTGGGCCTTTGACGTCATGAGCATGATGTACGGCTCGCTCTTCATGATGGCAGGCGCTTACACGCTGTCTAAAAACGGCCATGTGCGCGGCGACGTGCTGTACGGCTTTTTCCCGCCGCGTCTGCAGGCCGGCCTGGACCTGACGCTGTACATTCTGTTTTTTATCCCGGGCGTGGTGGCACTGGCCTGGGCGGGCTACGGTTTTGCCGCCGAGTCCTGGGCCATCAACGAGCACTCCAACGTGACTGCCAACGGCCCGCCGGTCTACCCCTTCAAGACCATCATCCCGATTGCCGGCGCCATTTTGCTGGCGCAGGGCCTGGTTGAAATCGTCCGCTGCATTGTTTGCCTGCAGCAAGGCGCCTGGCCTTCACGCGGTAATGACGTTGAAGAAGTTGACGTCGAAAAACTCAAACAGATGGTCAACGTCAAAGACGAAGACATCGCCAAACTTGACGCACTCATCGTGACGAACAAGGATAAGAAATAATGAGAAAAGAAGTCTGGTTTGGCCTGTCCATCATGGCTGCGGTCGTGTTGGCCGCCTTTATCCTGCTGCCCCCCGTGGCGCAAATGTCCAATGGCCACCTGGGTCTGTTGATGCTGGCCCTGGTGGTGGTGGCCATCATGCTGGGTTTCCCCACTGCGTTCACCCTGATGGGCATGGGCATGCTGTTTGCCTGGATTGCCTACCGAAGCTCCAATCCTGCGCTGGCGGTCGAGCAAACGCTGGACCTGATGGTGCAGCGCACCTACTCGGTGATGTCCAACGACGTGCTGATTTCCATCCCGCTGTTCGTCTTTATGGGTTACCTGATTGAGCGCGCCAACCTGATTGAAAAGCTCTTTAAAAGCATGCACCTGGCCACAGCACGCTTGCCGGGCTCACTGGCCGTGGCGACCATCATCACCTGCGCGATTTTTGCCACCGCCACCGGTATCGTCGGCGCCGTGGTCACGCTGATGGGCTTGCTGGCCCTGCCGGCCATGCTGCGGGCCGGTTACAGCGTGCAGCTGTCGGCCGGCGCCATCACAGCCGGTGGATGCCTGGGTATTTTGATCCCGCCTTCGGTGATGCTGATCGTCTACGGCGCTACCGCAGGTGTGTCGGTGGTCAAGCTGTATGCCGGCGCATTTTTTCCCGGCATCATGCTGGCCGCGCTCTATGTGCTTTATGTGATCGTGATCGCCAAATGGAAGCCGCACCTGGCGCCGCCCATGTCGGCCGAAGACCGCGTCGTCCCCCTGCCGCCTTTTGCTCAAGTGGTCTCGACCACCGTCAGCAACAAGGTCTTGCCGGGTCTGATCCGCGCCATCAAGGGCAGCCGCAATGCGGCTGTGCCGCTGCGTGACTTGCTGAACCATCTGTTCATTGCCATCTTGCCTATTCTGGCGGTGTCCTTGATCATGGGTGCCATTTTCCTGAAGGTGACTGCGCCGTTGCCGCCGGCCGAGGTCGAGGGCGTGGTGGCCATGGGTGGCACTACGGTGGAAAGCGCCGAAGAAGAAACCAGCAGCGTCAGCGGATTGCAAGAGCCCGAAGAAGAAGACGGTGGCCTGAAACCGCCGCCTAGCTCTGATGCACCTGTCACCACCGCCAAGGTAGAAGCCGATAAACCGGCCGAGGCCGCAGCGGCCAACCCTGCATCCACAGCTGCGCCTGTAACTGAAGCCGCCGCTGCGGAGCGTCTGCCGGCGCCCGCAAGCTTCTGGATAGGCCTGGCCAGCTGCGCCGTGGCGCTTGCCATCTTTTACGCCTACTTCAGCTTCGCGCGGCTGGAGATCTTCAAGATGCTGCTGGGCTCCTTCTTCCCGCTGGCCGTGATGATCATGGCGGTGCTGGGCACCATCGTCTTCGGGCTGGCCACGCCCACGGAAGCGGCCGCCATGGGCTCGCTGGGCGGTTTGCTGCTGGCAGCAGCCTACCGGCGTCTGAACATGCAGGTGATGAGGGAATCGGTCTACCTCACAGCCAAAACCAGCGCCATGGTCTGCTGGTTGTTCGTGGGCTCCAGCATTTTCTCGGCGGCTTTTGCACTGCTGGGCGGGCAGGAGCTGATCAACCAGTGGGTGCTGTCGTTGGACATGACGCCGGTGCAGTTCATGATCCTGGCGCAGGTGGTGATTTTCCTGTTGGGCTGGCCGCTGGAGTGGACCGAGATCATTGTGATTTTCATGCCGATCTTCATCCCCCTGCTACCGCACTTCGGCATTGACCCGCTGTTCTTTGGCTTGCTGGTGGCACTGAATTTACAAACCGCTTTCCTCAGCCCGCCGGTGGCCATGGCGGCTTTTTACCTCAAGGGCGTGAGCCCACCGCATGTCACGCTGAACCAGATTTTTGCCGGCATGCTGCCTTTCATGGCGATTCAGGTGTTTGCCATCTTCCTGCTGTACCAGTTTCCGGCGATCGGCCTGTGGCTGCCTGAAATGCTGTACAAGTAAACACAAAGCGCTTGATTTTTCAGGGGCGCTACGGCGCCCCTTTTTTTGGGCCCGGCTTGGGGGCTGCGAATGTCGCTAAGATTGACGTTAACGTCAACGTGATCCAGGCCTGCCGGCTTGCCCTGACGACTTCCACGGAGTCACACATGTCTGATCTGTCCGCCGAATTCAAGGCTCTGGCCAATTACCGCCCCACGCACAAGGTGCGCTTTGTCACGGCCGCCAGTTTGTTTGACGGCCACGACGCGGCCATCAACATCATGCGTCGCATCTTGCAGGGCATGGGCGCCGAGGTGATTCACCTGGGCCATAACCGCAGCGTGGACGAGGTGGTGACCGCCGCTTTGCAGGAAGACGCGCAGGGCATCGCCATCAGCTCTTACCAGGGCGGGCATGTGGAGTACTTCAAGTACATGATTGATTTGCTCAAAGCCCGGGGCGGCGCGCACATCCAGGTGTTTGGCGGCGGTGGCGGCGTGATCGTGCCGCCCGAAATCCGCGAGCTGCACGCTTATGGCGTGACGCGCATCTACAGCCCCGAAGACGGGCAAAAGATGGGCCTGGCCGGCATGATCGGCGAGATGGTCATGCGCTGCGACAAAGACCTGACCGGCTTTGCACCGCAGACCATGAAAGCCATCGAAGGCCATGGCGAGATGAATTGGCGCGCGCTGTCGCAACTGATCACCGCCCTGGAAAACGACAAAGCCGAGGCGGCGCTGGTCCAGCAAATCCGACAGCAGGCAACCACCTGCAAAGTGCCGGTGCTCGGCATCACGGGCACGGGCGGCGCGGGCAAGTCCTCACTGACCGACGAGCTGATCCGCCGCCTGCGACTGGACCAGGGCGACAGCCTGCGCATCGCGCTGATCAGCATCGATCCCTCACGCCGCAAAAGCGGCGGCGCGCTGCTGGGCGACCGCATCCGCATGAACGCGATTTCACCGTGGACGACATCTGGCAAAGACACCGGAGCTCGCGTGTTCATGCGTTCCCTGGCCACACGCGACTTCGGCTCTGAAATTTCGAAAGCCCTGCCCGACGTGATCGCTGCCTGCAAGGTGGCCGGGTTTGACCTGGTCATCGTCGAAACCTCAGGCATCGGCCAG
>JBIKHX010000236.1:0-4103 GCA_044361945.1 Polaromonas sp.
TGCCCACGGCCATTGCCTACGGCCGCGCAATGTCGCAATACCCGCTGTTCTGGTACGAAGAAGCCGGCGACCCGCTTGACTACGAGCTGCAAGCCAAACTCGGCGAGGTCTACCAGGGCTCTATGGCCACCGGGGAAAACCTGTTCTCCATGCAGGACGCCCGCAACCTGATCCGCCACGGCGGCATGCGGGCCGACCGTGACTGGCTGCAGTTTGACTGCGCCCTGAGCTACGGCCTGGTGGAGTATTTGCACACGCTGGACATGCTCAAGGACAACGGTTGGTCACCAGCGCGCTGCATTCCGCACGGCGGCCACCAAATGTCCCTGGCGATTGCCGCCGGCCTGGGCCTGGGTGGCAACGAGAGCTACCCGGACCTGTTCCAGCCCTTTGGGGGTTTTCCCGATGGTGTCAAAGTGCAAAATGGCTACGTCAACCTGCCGCCGTTGCCAGGCATTGGTTTCGAGGGCAAGTCAGACCTGATCAGCGTGATGCATCAGCTCGCCAGCTGATTGTTCATCGTGGCTGACATGGGTTAATTTAATTTACAAGGAGACACACCATGATTCGCAGAACCCTCATCAGTCTCTCGGTGATTGCAAGCCTTGGTGCTGCACTGCCGCTGTCCGTGTTGGCCCAGTCCGACTACCCGACCAAGCCGGTCAAGTTCATCGTGCCGTTTCCCCCGGGTGGTACCAGCGACATCATGGGTCGCATGGCTGCCGAAGAACTTGGCAAGATCCTCAAACAGCCCTTTGTGGTCGAAAACATCGGTGGCGCCGGCGGCGTCATCGGTACCGAGCGCGCCCTCAAGGCAACACCTGACGGTTACACGATCGTGATGACCGGCGTGGGCCAGAACGCCGTGGCGCACGGTCTGGACCCGCTACCTAAGTACAACTCCAACACCGACTTCGTCCACATCTCGCAAATCCACTCCGGCCCCAATGTGCTGGTGGTGCACCCGGGTACGCCCTTCAAGACGCTCAAGGAGTTGGTTGATTTCGCCAAGGCCAACCCCGGCAAGCTGGACTACGGCTACACACCGGCCGCTTCAGGGCACATGGCCATGGAGCAGTTCAAGCAGACCTCCGGTATTTTCATGTTGGGCATTCCTTACCGGGGCGGCGGCCCGATGATGACGGACATGCTGGGCGGCACTATCAAGCTGATGTTCATCAACCAGGACGTCGCACTGCAACACGTCAAGGCCGGCAAACTGCGAGCACTAGCCGTCAGCAGCGCTCAGCGCAACCCGCTGTACCCCGATGTGCCCACCGTGGCCGAGTCAGGCTACAAAGGTTTCGAAGCGCTGTCCTGGTCCGGCCTTTCTGTGCCCAAAGGCACACCCCAGGCGGTGGTTGACAAGCTCGAAGCCGCAATGTCCCAAGCCATGCTCTCGCCGGCCATCAAGCAGCGCATGGAGTCCAACGGTTTTGTGGTGCCCACCCAAGGCTCCAAGCACTACACCGAATTCGTCAAGAGTGAAGAAATACTCTGGACCAAGGTCATCAAGACGGCGGGTATCAAGTCGCAATAAGCCGCTCGGTGCTTGCCCCCTGTTTCAAGGCACGGGGCAAGCGTGCAGCCTGTTATCTGATGGTTTCAGATTCTCAGCAGGCCTGCCCTTGGCGATGCAGCAGCCAGGCCGGCGCATCTTGCAGGGCCACCGGGCGCAAAAAGCGGTCCATGGCGGCATCCCCAACCGAGGTGGTCATAGGCTGTGTGGACGACGGCCAAGGGCCGCCGTGTTGCTGAGCGGCCGTCACAGCCACGCCGGTTGGCACGCCGGCAAACAAGACACGGCCTGCGATCTGAGTGGCATGGTGGACCAATTGACGGGCTTCGGCGCTTTCTGTTTCTACGCCCCACAACGTGACTGTAAGGCTGCCGCCCACAGCGCGTAAAACATCCAGTGCTTCAGACACATTATCGGCGCGCACGATCAAGCTGGACGGGCCGAAGACTTCATCGTGCAAGGCCGTCTTGGCAATGAACTCCCGGGCGGAGACTTCAGCCAGAAAGGGGCGCGGCGCTTCAGCGCTGCCGTCTTCATGCAGCAGCGTCGTGACGCCAGCCTTGACCATGTGGGCCACGCCCGCATCAAAAGCGCTGCGCATGGCAGGGGTCAACATGGCGTGCGGCTTTTGCGCAGCCAGGGCGCTGAGCAATTGCGCCACAAAGGCGTCGCTGGCCGCGTCTTTGAGCAGCACAATCACGCCGGGACTGGTGCAGAACTGGCCGCAGCCAAGGGAAATAGAACCGGCCAGCGTTGCCGCCAATTCAGCGCCGCGTGCAGCCAGGATGCCAGGCAGCGCCACCACGGGGTTGACAGAGCCGAGCTCGCCGTAAAAAGGTATGGGCCGCGGCCGTGCATTGGCCACGGCTTGCAATGCAGCACCGCCACGGGTCGAGCCGGTGAAAGCGCCAGCGGCGATGGCAGGGTGCTGCACCAGGCGCACGCCGACGTCTGAGCCGCCGCCCTGGATCATGCCGATCAGACCCGCCGGCAAACCTTGCGCTTTGAGCACTTGCTGGATCAAACCAAACACGCGGTTTGACAAATGTAAATGCCCCGAATGCGCCTTGATGACAACCGGGCAACCGGCCGCCAGCGCCGAGGCGGTGTCGCCGCCGAGCACAGAAAAAGCGAAGGGGAAATTGCTGGCCGAGAACATGGCCACCGGGCCCAGGGGCACGCGCACGCGCACCATGGCGGGGTGACCAACAGGTGGGCCGCCGGCCACGGCAGGGTCGTCGGTGTACTTGAAGGCCTCGCCACGTTCGGCCATGTCCGCAAAGCGGCGCAGCTGAAATGCCGTGCGGTCCAGCTCACCATTCAGGCGGACCGGCCCGAGGGCTGTTTCTTCGTCGGCCAACGGAACCAGGCCTTCCCGGTCAGCTTCAAGGGCGCTCGCCAGGCCGCGCAGCAAGGCGGCACGCACGCTGCCGGCACTGGCAGACCAATCGCCAAACGCAGCTGCTGCAGCATCAGCTGCGGCGTCGACCTGGGCTTCGGTGGAGGCGGCAAGCGGGGCGCCAAAGGCTTCGCCGCTTCGGGCTTTGAAAGATTGAATAGTTTTCATGTGGATAAACGGCAGTTGGTGTGAAATTTGGCCGGGCGCAGAGCACCAGGGCTGAAGCTTGTTACACGCCATGGTAATACTTTGCAAATACGTGGCTTGATTGGCAGCGCAGAAGATGGCCAGCCCCCCCCGGCTTGGGGCATGCGAAGAGCGCAAAATAGACCCATGCCATTGAATTACATAGCCAATACGCCGCAGGCTTCGTGCAGCGGCTTGCTGATTCCCATGCTTGACCCGTCCGATGGGCAGGTTTTTGAGCAGATTCAGCGCAGCAATGCCTCAGACATCGACGACGCTGTTCGCGCCGCGCAAGACTGCCTGCAGCGCCACTGGCGCCAGCTGAGTGCCGCCGAGCGCGGTCGCCTGCTGATGCATCTGTCACGAAAAATCACCGAGCATGCCGAAGAACTGGCCGCCATTGAGCAACGCGACTGCGGCAAACCGACCCAGCAGGCACGCGCTGATGCCCACGCGCTGGCACGTCACTTTGAGTTTTACGCTGGGGCCTGCGACAAACTGCACGGGCAGACTATTCCCTATCAAAACGGCTTCAGCGTGCTGACTTGGCGCGAGCCGCACGGGGTGACCGGTCACATCATTCCGTGGAATTACCCGATGCAGATTTTCGGGCGCAGCGTGGGCGGCGCTTTAGCCGCCGGCAATGTCTGCGTGGTCAAGCCGGCCGAAGATGCCTGCTTGTCGCTGCTGCGTGTGGCAGAGTTGGCCGCCGAGGCCGGCTTTCCGCCGGGGGCGATCAACATCGTCACCGGTTACGGCCATGAAGTTGGCGACGTGCTGGCCCGCCATCCGGGTATCGATCACATCAGCTTCACCGGCAGCCCGGGCGTGGGCACTTTGATCCAGCAGGTAGCGGCCGAGCGGCATTGCCCGGTGACGCTGGAGCTGGGTGGCAAAAGCCCGCAAATCGTCTTTGCCGACGCCGACCTGGATGCGGCGCTGCCGACCTTTGTCAACGCCATCGTGCAAAACGCCGGCCAAACCTGCTCGGCCGGCTCA
>JBIKHX010000237.1:0-4101 GCA_044361945.1 Polaromonas sp.
ACTACCGCCCGGCGCCAGCCCGGGTGTGGTCGCTGCCAACGAGCCTGCCGTGCGCACCGCCGACATTTCCATGGTCAGTCCGGCACCTGTGGCCCCATCAAGCGCACCGGCGGCTGACTTTGACATGAACTCGATCTCGCTGGACCTGCAGCCCCCAGAAGCTGCCGGGGAGCAGCCACCCCCCAAGGCGCCCTGAACCGTGGCCTTGAACACCTTGTCAAGCAGGTGAACGATTGAGGGTCGCACTGGGTCTGAGCTACAACGGCAGCAGCTACGAAGGCTGGCAAAGCCAGCTTTCGGGCAACACCATCCAAGACCGGCTGGAACACGCGCTTGGCCAGTTCACGGCGCAGCAGTTTCGCGTTAATTGCGCCGGCCGCACCGACGCGGGTGTTCACGGCCTGATGCAGGTGGTCCACTTTGACACACCGCTCGAGCGCGACGAGGCCTCGTGGGTGCGCGGCACCAATGCGTTTTTACCGCGCGACATTGCCATTCAGTGGGCGCGCCACATGCCCGACGAATTTCACTCGCGCGGCTCAGCGATTGCCCGCCGCTACGCTTACGTGCTGCTCGAGTCCCCCGTGCGCCCCAGCGTGGAGGCCGGCCGCGTGGGCTGGGTTTACCGGCCCATGGACGGCGCCGCCGTCGAGCGCGCCGCTGCTTACCTGGTGGGCGAACATGATTTTTCGTCTTTCCGGGCGGCGCAGTGCCAGGCCAAAAGCCCCGTCAAGACGCTCACTTGCATCACGGTGTCGCGGCGCGGGCCTTACTGGCGCTTTGAGTTCGAGGCCAACGCGTTTTTGCACCACATGATCCGCAACATCATGGGCTGCCTGGTCACCGTGGGCCAGGGTGCGCACAGCCCCGAATGGATTTTGGAAGTGTTGGCCGCCCGCAACCGTGACGCCGCCGCCCCCACTTTCTCGCCGGACGGCCTGTATTTCATGGGGCCGGTCTATGAAGAGCGCTTCGCCCTGCCGGCCAGCGCGCCCGCCTATGATTGGCTGCCATGAACCGGACCCGAATCAAAATTTGCGGACTGACACGTGAAGAAGACGTGGACGCTGCCGTGGCCGCCGGGGCAGACGCGGTCGGCTTTGTCATTTACCCGCCCAGCCCGCGCTACGTCAGCCCGGCGCGCGCGGCTGTGCTGGCAGCGCGGCTGCCGCCCTATGTCACGCCGGTGCTGCTGTTCGTCAATGAATCAGTCGCCAATGTGGCCGCAGCCTGCGCGCTGATGCCGCACTCGCTGCTGCAGTTTCACGGGGACGAAACACCCGCCGAATGCCTGGCCCACGGCCGGCCTTTTGTGCGGGCGGCGCGTATTCCGCTGCAAGCCCCTGCTCCGGGCGAGGCCGGCTTTGATCTCGTAAACTATGCAGCTTCTTTTAACAAAGCCCAAGCCATCTTGCTCGACGCCCATGTCGAGGGATTCGGCGGTGGCGGGAAAACATTCAATTGGTCACTGCTTCCTCCAAACGTCAACGCTCACCTCGTTTTGTCTGGTGGATTGACGCCTGCAAATGTGACCGATGGCATCTTGCAAGTCAGGCCGCGTTGCACAACGCTGGCCGTTGATGTGAGCTCCGGCGTCGAGTTTTCCAAGGGAATCAAGAGCGCCGACAAGATCAACCAGTTTGTCGCGGCCGTGCGTGCTGCAGACCAAGCATTTGCCACAAGTTAAAAACCATGTATTCCTATCAGCAACCTGATGTCAGCGGGCATTTCGGCATTTACGGCGGCAGCTTTGTGTCGGAGACACTGACCCACGCCATCAATGAACTCAAAGCCGCTTATGCGCGCTACCAGCATGACCCGGCTTTTATGGCCGAGTTTCATTACGAGCTCAAGCACTTTGTAGGCCGGCCTTCACCGATCTACCACGCGGCACGCATGAGCCGTGAGCAAGGCGGCGCGCAGATTTACCTCAAGCGCGAAGACTTGAACCACACCGGCGCGCACAAGATCAACAACACCATCGGGCAGGCCATGCTGGCCAAGCGCATGGGCAAGCCGCGCATCATTGCCGAAACCGGCGCCGGCCAGCACGGCGTGGCCACGGCCACCATTTGCGCGCGCTACGGCCTGGAATGCGTGGTCTACATGGGCAGCGAAGACGTCAAGCGCCAAAGCCCCAATGTCTACCGCATGAAGCTGCTGGGCGCCACCGTGGTGCCGGTTGAAAGCGGCAGCAAGACACTCAAAGACGCCTTGAACGAGGCCATGCGCGACTGGGTCGCCAACGTGGACAACACCTTCTACATCATCGGCACCGTGGCCGGACCGCACCCCTACCCCATGATGGTGCGCGACTTCCAGAGCGTGATCGGCGAAGAGTGCCTGGTGCAAATGCCGGAGATGCTGGGCGGCAAGCAGCCCGACGCGGTGCTGGCTTGTGTGGGTGGCGGCAGCAACGCCATGGGTATTTTTCACCCCTACATCCAGCACGAGAACACGCGCCTGATCGGGGTTGAAGCCGCCGGCGAAGGCATGGACAGCGGCAAGCATTCGGCATCACTCCAACGCGGTGTACCCGGCGTGCTGCACGGCAACCGCACCTACGTGCTGCAAAACGAAGACGGCCAGGTGACAGAAACGCACAGCATCAGCGCCGGCCTGGACTACCCCGGCGTGGGGCCCGAGCATGCTTTCCTCAAAGACATAGGCCGCGCCGAATACGTCGGTATCACCGACGCCGAGGCGCTGTCGGCCTTTCATTACCTGTGCCGCACCGAGGGCATCATCCCGGCGCTCGAGTCCAGCCACGCAGTGGCCTACGCCATGAAAATGGCCAAGACCATGCGGCCGGACCAGTCGATTCTGGTCAATATGTCGGGCCGTGGCGACAAGGACATCGGTACCGTGGCCGACCTGTCCAATGCGAGCTTTTATTGCCGCCCCTCCTGCCAGGGCCAAGGCGTCAAGGGCGGCCCGGCCGGCACAGAGCAAGTGATCGGTTTCAAGTCATGAGTCGTATTGAGCCTGTGATCAGAGCGCTGCTGGCGCAAAAGCGCAAGGCGCTGATTCCTTATGTGACCGCTGGCTTTCCGTTTGCCGACATCACGCCGGCACTGATGCACGGCATGGTGGCCGGCGGCGCTGACGTGATTGAGCTGGGCGTGCCTTTTTCAGACCCCAGCGCTGACGGCCCGGTGATCCAGAAAGCAGGCGACCGCGCGCTGGCCTTTGGCATCGGCCTGGTCCAGGTGCTGGCCATGGTGCGCGAGTTCCGTCTGCAAGACGACAAAACGCCCGTGGTGCTGATGGGTTATGCCAACCCGGTCGAGGCCTACGACTTCAAACGCGGTGCCGATGCCTTTGTGCGCGACGCGGCTGCCGCCGGTATTGACGGCATTTTGATCGTGGACTACCCGCCTGAGGAGTGCGTGGACTTTGCCGCTAAGCTGCGTGCGCACCACATGGACCTGATTTTTTTACTGGCCCCAACCAGCACGCCCGAGCGCATGGCGCAGGTGGCCCGGGTCGCCAGCGGCTATGTGTACTACGTCTCGCTCAAGGGCGTAACGGGTTCGGGCGCGCTCGATATTGACGCCGTGGAGGCCATGCTGCCGCGCATCCGCGAGCATGTCAGCGTGCCGGTGGGCGTGGGTTTTGGCATCCGCGACGCCGCTACCGCCAAAGCCATCAGCCGTGTGGCAGATGCCGTGGTCATTGGCTCAAAGATAATTCAGCTGATCGACCAGCAGCCGCGTGAGCAGGTGGTGCCTGTGGTGCGTGAGTTTCTGGCCGATATCCGCAGCGCGCTAGACGCATAATTGCGCTTGATTTAAGGAAACAAGATGAGCTGGCTCGAAAAACTGCTTCCACCCAAGATCACACCCACCGACCCGACTGAGCGCCGCAGCGTGCCGGAAGGTTTGTGGATCAAGTGCCCCAGCTGCGAGGCCGTGCTTTATAAAACCGACCTCGAAACCAACCAGAACGTCTGCCCGCAGTGCAGCCACCATCACCGCATCGGCGCGCGCGCCAGGCTGGACTCTTTTCTGGACGCAGAAGGTCGCTACGAGATCGGCCAGGAAGTTCTGCCTGTCGACCCGCTCAAGTTCAAGGACAGCCGCAAGTACCCCGAGCGCCTGA
>JBIKHX010000021.1:0-13391 GCA_044361945.1 Polaromonas sp.
GCTGGGGCTGGACCCCACTTTCCCCCTCAAGTTCATGGTGTATTTTCTGATCGTGGTGGCGGTGGGCGGCACTTCATCCATCACCGGCCCTTTGCTCGCCGCGCTGCTGCTGGGCATTGCCGATGTGGCGGGCAAGTACTACATACCCAAGCTGGGTGCTTTCATTGTGTACAGCCTGATGATCGCCATCCTGATCTGGCGCCCGCAAGGCCTGTTTGTGCGCAAGGCGGGCAAGTGACATGCAGACTTTGATCGCACAAGCTTCGCTCTTGCAGCAAAGCCGCATCAAACCGTTAGAGGTGGTATTTTGGCTGCTGGCCTTTGCGGCGCCGGTGCTCACGCCAAGCCACGCGCTCATCATCAATGAGATCGCCATCGTGGCGCTGTTTGCCATTTCTTTGGACATCATCCTGGGTTACACCGGCATCGTCTCGCTGGGCCACGCGGCCTTCTTCGGCCTGGGTGGCTACGCGGCGGCGCTGTTTGCCAAACACGTCATGCCCGACCCGCTGGTTGGCCTGGCGGTCGGCATTGCGGCGGCCACGCTGCTGGGCTTGATTGCATCGCTGACGATTCTGCGCGGCTCCGACCTCACGCGCCTGATGGTCACGCTGGGCCTGGGATTGATTCTCATGGAGCTGGCCAACAAGCTCGACTGGCTGACCGGCGGCGCCGATGGTTTGCAGGGCGTGGTGATGGGGCCCATCCTGGGCCGCTTCGAGTTTGACTTGTCGGGGCAGACCGCCGCTTACTACTCACTGAGCGTGTTGCTGGTTTTCTTTGTGCTGCTCAGGCGCGTGACGCAGTCACCGCTGGGCGCCACGCTGATGGCCATCCGCGACAACCGGCTGCGCGCCATGGCCATCGGCATTCCGGTCAATGCGCGCCTCACGCTGGCTTACACGCTGGCCGCTGCGGTGGCAGGTGCGGCCGGTGCGCTGATGACCCAGACCACCGGCTTTGCATCGCTGGACCTGTTTGAGTTCCACCGTTCTGCCGATGTTCTGTTAATTCTGGTGATAGGCGGCACCGGCTGGTTGTATGGCGGCGTGGCCGGCGCCATCGTCTTCAAACTGATGCAGGATTTCCTGTCGTCCATCACGCCGCAGTACTGGATGTTCTGGATCGGTCTTTTTCTGGTGGTGCTGGTGCTGGTCGGTCGTGACCGCCTGATCCGCCCCTGGACCTGGCTGGGCACAGGCCGCAAGGGGCGATCATGAACGCAGCCCTGCACCCCAACGCCGCCACGGCCGCCAATTCAGGTGAAACCGTCTTGTCCGCACAGGGTCTGGAGATGCGCTTTGGCGGCATTGTGGCGACCAATTGCGTCAACCTGGACTTGAAAAAGGGCGCACGCCACGCGCTGATCGGGCCCAATGGCGCCGGCAAAACCACCTTTATCAATCTTCTCACCGGCGTGCTGCAGCCAAGCGCCGGTCGCATCGTGCTGGAAGGCGAGGACATCAGCACGCTGGCGCCCAACGAGCGTGTCGGCCGCGGCATGGTGCGCACCTTCCAGATCAACCAGCTGTTTGACAGCATGACCCCCTTGCAGACCTTGGCGCTGGTGGTCTCGCAGCGCTCGTGCCTGGGGCGCCGCTGGTGGCCTTCGCTCGGGCACAGCCAACAAGTGGCGCAGCGCTGTGAAGAACTGCTCACCAAATTCCATCTGGCTGAGGTGATGAACCAGCGCACGCGCGAGCTGGCCTACGGCAAACGCCGCCTGTTAGAGATTGCCATTGCCCTGGCCTGCGAGCCGCGAGTCTTGCTGCTGGACGAGCCGGTGGCCGGCGTGCCGGCCGGCGAGCGCGAAGAGCTGCTGCAAACCGTGGCCGCTTTGCCCGCCGATGTGTCAGTGCTGCTGATCGAGCATGACATGGACCTGGTCTTCAGCTTTGCCACGCGCATGACGGTGCTGGTCAACGGCGCTGTACTGACCGAAGGCACGCCGCAAGAGATCGCTGCCGATCCCCGGGTCAAGGCCGTGTACCTGGGTCATGGCGAAGGAGCCGGCGCATGAGCGAGTTGCTGCGCGTAGACAATTTAAGCGCCGGCTACGGCCAGGCGGTGGTGCTCAGCGGCGTCAGCCTCAGTCTGGACGAAGGCCAGACACTGGCGCTGCTGGGTCGTAACGGCACCGGCAAAACCACCCTGATCAACACGCTGGCAGGTGCCACGCGCCAGCATGGCGGCAGCATCATGCTGGGCGGCTGCGGTCTGCATACGCTGGCCCCTCACGAGCGCGCTGCCGCCGGCATCGGCTGGGTGCCGCAAGAGCGCAATATCTTCAAGTCGCTCACCGTGCACGAAAACCTCACCGCTGTCGCGCGCCCCGGCAAGTGGACGCCGGACAGCGTCTACGCCATGTTCGAGCGACTGGCCGAACGCAAAGGCAATCTGGGCACGCAACTCTCAGGCGGTGAGCAGCAAATGCTGGCGGTCGGTCGCGCGCTGGTGCTCAACCCCCGTCTGTTGTTGCTTGACGAGCCGCTCGAAGGCCTGGCGCCCATCATTGTCGAAGAGCTGCTGCGGGTGATACGCCGCATCACGCGCGAAGAGGGCCTGTCGGCCATCATCGTCGAGCAGCATCCGCAGGCGGTGCTGGCCATTTCAGACCACGCCGTGGTGCTGGACCGTGGCAGCGTGGCGCATGCGGGCAGTGCGCAAGCGCTGCAGCAAAACCCTGAATTGTTAGAGCACTTGCTCGGCGTTGCGCGCTAAGCTGCGCCTGCTGTCTCAGGGCTGGGCAGCGCCCAGTTGCCGCGCCAGCAGCACGGCCACATGCACCGCCTCGCGCTGCGCGCCGTCCTTGATCTGGTGCCGGCAACTGGTGCCGTCGGCCACCACAATGGCGTCAGGCTGGGCGCGCACTGCCGGCAGCAAGCTGAGTTCGGCCATTTGCATGGACACCTCGTAGTGGCTGGCCTCGTAACCAAAGCTGCCCGCCATGCCGCAGCAGCTGGTTTCGATCAGCTCTGGCTTGGCACCCGGAATCAGCTTGAGCACATCCATCACCGGGCTGATGGCGCCAAAGGCTTTTTGGTGGCAATGGCCGTGCAGCAAGATCGCCTGATCGGTGGCTTGCAGCCGGGCTTTGAGCGCTTCGAGTCGTCCGGCCGCAGCTTCGCGGGCCAGAAATTCTTCGAATAGCATGGCTTGCTCGCCGATGGCTTGGGCCTGCGGCCCAAGGTTCATCACTAAAAACTCGTCTCTCAAGGTGAGCAGGCAAGACGGCTCCAGTCCGACGATGGGAATGCCTTTTTCAGCAAAGGGCCAGAGCGCTGCCATCAGCTCGCCGGCCTTGGCCTTGGCTTGGTCAAGCATGCCGCTGGCCAGGTAGGTGCGGCCGCAGCACAGGTGCTTGCCGTCGGCTTGGGCCTTGCCGGCTATGTGGACGGTGTAGCCCGCCGCTTGCAGCACTTGCAGGGCTGCCCGTGCATTGCCGGCCTCAAAGCTGCCGTTGAAGGTGTCAACGAACAGCACCACAGGCTTGGCGGCAGCCAGCACTTGCGCGCGTGTGGCGCTGGTGTTGGCGGTGTTGAAAAAATGCTGTGACTGCCATTGCGGCAAGCGGCGCCGGGCTGAAAAGCCCAGCAGCATTTCGCTCAGCGCGGCCAGGCCCGGCAGTTTGTCGCGCAAATTGAGCAGTGGCGCAAAGCGACTGGCCCAATGGGCGTAGTCGGGCAGATGCGCCACCAGTTTGTCTTTGAGCGTGTGGCCGTGCCGGGCTTTGTAGTGGTGCAAAAACTCGACCTTCATTTTGGCCATGTCCACGCCGGTCGGGCAGTCGCGCTTGCATCCTTTGCAGCCTACGCATAAATCCAGCGCCTCATGCACCGCTTGGCTGGTGAAGGCGTCTTGGGCCGGCAGGCCATCGAGCTGGCCCGACAGCGCCAGGCGCAGCGTGTTGGCGCGTCCGCGCGTGAGGTGTTTTTCGTCGCGCGTGACGCGGTAGCTCGGGCACATGGTGCCGGCGTCGAACTTGCGGCAGTGGCCGTTGTTGTTGCACATTTCCACTGCTTTGGCCAGTCCTTGCGCCGGGTCACCGCCGGTGCCTGGTGCGCTGGTCTGCTCGGTCACCGGGTCGTTTTGCACGTCCCAGGCCCGCCAGTCCAGCGCGGTCTGGATAGGGATCACCTTGTAGCTGGGCGCATAGCGCATGAGGCTGGTGTCGTCCATCTTGGGAGGATTGATCATGCGCTCTGGGCACAGCAAATCGAGCGGGTCCATGTGCGCCTTGATACTGGCAAAGGCTTGTGTGATCTGCGGGCCGAACTGCCAGGAAATCCATTCGCCGCGGCACAGCCCGTCGCCGTGTTCGCCGCTGTAAGCACCCTTGAACTTGCGCACCAGCGCCGAGGCTTCTTCGGCAATCGCGCGCATTTTGGGCGCGCCGTCCCGGCGCATGTCTAGGATAGGCCGTACATGCAGCGTGCCGACCGAAGCGTGTGCATACCAGGTGCCTTTGCTGCCGTGCTTTTGAAACACTTCTGTCAGCGCGTCGGTGTACTCGGCCAGGTGTTCAAGCGGCACGGCGCAGTCTTCAATGAAGCTGACCGGCTTGCCGTCACCCTTGAGGCTCATCATGATATTGAGGCCCGCCTTGCGCACTTCCCAGAGGTTTTTTTGCGGCACGTCGTCCACCATCTCGACCACCGAGCCGGGCAGGCCCAGATCGCCCATGAGCTCGACCAGCTCGCGCATCCGGGGCAGTAGGTCGGCCTTGGAGGCACCTGAAAACTCGACCAGCAAAATCGCATCCGGCGAGCCGAGCAGGGCGGTGCGTACCGTGGGCGCAAAGGCCGGGTTTTGCAGCGACAGCTCGATCATGGTGCGGTCTACCAGCTCGACCGCTGACAGTCCGCCGCCAAGTTTGACGATGTGCTGCGCGGCGTCCATGGCCGCGTAAAAAGTCGGGAAGTTGACCACGCCCAGCACCTTGGCGCGGGGTAATTCGCTCAATTGCAGAGTGAGGTTTTTGGTTAGCGCCAGTGTGCCTTCGCTGCCAATGAGCAGGTGGGCCAGATTGACTGTGCCGCCCGATGTGTAGGGACGTTCGCTCTGATTGCGAAAAATGTCCAGGTTGTAGCCGCCGACGCGGCGCATGACCTTGGGCCAGCGCGCATCAATCTCCGGGGCCAGTTGCTCGGCCAGCGTGCGCACGTAGTCGCCCAGCGCGCGGGACTGGCCGGAGCTTTGCGCGTAGTCGCCCAGGCTCAAGAGCGTGCCGTCGGAAGTCCAGACCTCGGCGCCCAGCACGTTGTGAACCATGTTGCCGTAAGCAATCGAACGGCTGCCGCAGGAGTTGTTGCCGGCCATGCCGCCCAGCGTGGCTTGCGCGCTGGTCGATACATCGACCGGGTACCACAGGCCATGTTTTTTGAGCGCGGCGTTCAGGTGGTCCAGTACCACACCGGGTTCGACCACGGCGGTGCGTTCTTCGGGGTTGACGGCCAAAATGTTGCGCACGTGTTTGGAATGGTCAATGACCAGGCCGGCGCCCACGGTCTGGCCGCACTGACTGGTGCCACCACCACGCGACACGATGGGCACCCCCAGATCGCGGCAAATGTCCATCGCCAGCGTCACGTCTGCACTGCTGCGCGGCACAAAAACGCCTACCGGCATGGCCTGGTAGATGGAGGCATCGGTGGCGTAGCGGCCGCGGTCGGCGGCTGAAAACAGCACCTCGCCCTTTGTCTGGCTGGTCAGGCGCTCGGCCAAGCGGGCCGCTACCTCGTTACTGATGCGGGCCACTTCCTCGTAGGTCTGCGGACCGGATCGGATCACATTCAAGGGCAAGGGCGCGTTCATGCCTGGGCTCCAGCCTGGCTGCGGCTGTGCAGCTGAGCCATCACCACGTCCCGCTTGTGGTTCAGGTGGCTCAGCAGCACGGCACGCATGGCGGCGGGGTCGCGCTGATCCAAAGCCTGCACCATGGCCTCGTGCTCCTTGACGGCAGCGCTCCATTTCTCGCCATCCTGGTTGGAGCGAAATCGCAGCGCCTGCAGCCTGGCGTTGACCTGGCGGTAGGTAGCGCTCAGCACCGGGTTCTTGGCTGCCGCGTTGATGGCTTCGTGAATCGCTGAGTTAAGGCGGTAGTAGCCAGGCAGGTCGCGCCGCGTGAAGGCCGCGAGCATCTCGTAATGCATGGCCTTGATCTCGGCCAGCTCGGCCTCGGTGATGCGCTGTGCGGCCAGCTCGCCCGACTGGGCCTCCAGCCCGGCCATGACCTCAAAGGTGTGATGCACGTCGGATTCGCTGAGTTCGACGGCGATGGCGCCCCGGTTTGGCAGCAACTCCACCAGACCCTCGGCGGCCAGCATCTTGATGGCTTCGCGCAGTGGCGTACGCGAGACCTTCAGCACCTCGCTGAGCTCGCGCTCGTTGAGTTTGGCGCCGGGCGCAATCCGACCTTCGACCAGCATCTCGCGCAGCTGCTGGGCCACTTGCTCGTGCAGTGTGGGGCGGGAAATGGGGGGCAGTGAAATGATGTGGGCGCTCATTTTCAAATTTTGTATGCAAAAAAATCGGTAGTCAATACAAACTTGTGACCATTCACACAAAATTATTTTATTGTTTACTGGGGTAAATACCATCACACCCCAAGGTTTGTCATCTAACAATGTATTTTGTATGCAAAAAATGAATTTTTTCGGAGCTCCTGCATGTTGACCCTCGACTTTCACCCCACCGGTCGCCACTTCCTGCAGATTCCAGGCCCTTCGCCCGTGCCCGACAGGGTGCTGCGGGCCATGAGCCTGCCCACCATTGACCACCGGGGCCCGGAGTTCGCGGCACTGGGTTTGAAGGTGCTGGGCGACATGCAGCAAGTGTTCAAGACCCGTCAGCCGGTGATGATCTACCCATCCTCGGGCACGGGTGCCTGGGAAGCTGCCATGGTCAACACGCTCAGCGCTGGCGACCATGTGCTGATGTACGAAACCGGCCACTTTGCCGCGCTTTGGAACAAGCTGGCCCTGCGTCTTGGCCTGAAAACTGAAGTCATGGCCCTGCCTGGCCCAGACGCATGGCGCTACGGCGTGCGCGCCGACCTGATTGAAGAGCGGCTCAAGGCCGACAAGGCACACAGCATCAAGGCGGTGTGCGTGGTTCACAACGAAACCTCCACCGGCGTGACCAGCGACATCGCCGCCGTGCGTCGCGCCATCGATGCCGCCAAGCACCCGGCTTTGCTCCTTGTGGACACCATCTCGGGTCTGGCCGGTGCCGACTACCATCACGATGACTGGGGCGTCGACGTGTCCATCAGCGGCTCACAAAAAGGACTGATGCTGCCGCCCGGCATCAGCTTCAACGTGCTGTCGGCACGCGCCATTGCGGCGAGTCAGCAAGCCACGCTGCCCAAGGCCTTCTGGGCCTGGGACGAGATGATAGAGATGAACAAAACCGGCTACTGGCCGTCCACGCCCAACACCAACTTGCTCTACGGCTTGTCTGAGGCCTGCGACATGCTCCTGGCGCATGGTCTGGAAGTGGTGTTTGCACGGCATCAGCGCTGGGCCGCGGGCGTGCGCGCGGCGGTCAAAGCCTGGGGCCTGCAGATACAGTGCGCCGACCCGGCTGTTTACTCGCCCATCCTGACCGGCGTGATGATGCCCGAGGGTGTTGATGCCGACGCCGTGCGCAAGATCATCCACGAGCGCTTTGACTGCTCCCTGGGCACCGGTCTGGGCAAGATCAAGGGCAAGATGTTTCGCATCGGCCACCTCGGCGACACCAATGACCTCACGCTGCTGGGCGCGCTGGCCGGTTGCGAAATGGGTCTGAAGCTCGCTGGCGTCAAGCTGGCCGGCTCCGGCGTGCAGGCGGCCATGGACCATTTTTCTAGCCACACCGCCGCCAAGCCCTTGCGCCAGGCGGCCTGAAGGCTTACCTCATAGCAACTAATTCGGAGGAATGTTTTATTTAAAAACCCCAGCTCATGCAGTCGCAATCACAGATAAATCAATTTTCCATCCCTGTCACGATGACGTGCGGGCATTAACTAATTCTTATTCGGAGGAAACTATCATGCGTCTAACTCGTAGAACCGCGCTGGCAGTCGGAATCGGCACGATCGCTCTGGGCCGCCCGGCCTTTGCCCAGGCTTGGCAGCCGACGCGCGACGTCGAATTCGTGATTCCCTTTGGTGTGGGGGGCGGCGCTGATCTGATGGCGCGAGTCATCCAGAAGATCATCACAGATGAGCGATTAGTGCCTGTTGCCGTCAACCCGGTGAACCGCCCCGGCGGCGGGGGTGCTGTGGGCATCGCCTATGTTGCTGCCAGCCGGCGCACCGATCCGCACACGCTGGTGCTGATCAATGGCACCACACAAATCACGCCGATCATGGTGCCGAATGTGCGCACATTGAGCGAAGTGCGACCCATTGTGAACGTCATGCTAGATGACTTTCTTTTGTTCGTGCGCGCCGACAGTCCGCACCAAACTGCCACGGCCTTCGCTGCCGCGGCCCGCACCGCCCCGGCGCGCAGCGTGAACTTCTCCACCGGCGGAACCACCGACCAGATGGCGATCACCGTCTTCGGCCGCGCCGTCGGTGCCGAGTTCAACATGGTTAACTTTAATTCCGGCGGTGAGGCGCTGACCGCGCTGCTCGGCGGACATGTGCAAGCTTCGATTGGCAACCCTTTGGAATTCATGGGTCACCTGAAATCGGGCGCGGTGCGTGCTATCGGTGTGTTCCGCGATACCCGCTTCTCCGATCTGCCCAACGTGCCGACCATGAAGGAACAGGGCATCAAAGCTGAAAACTTCCAGATGTGGCGTGGCGTAGCCGTACCGCGCCAAGTGCCTGACGCTGCTGCAGCCTACTGGACCGAAGTTATGAAGCGCGTTGTGGCAACCGAAACCTGGAAGAAGTATCTGCGTGACAACGTGGCAAGTTCTGCCACCATCGTCGGTACAGACTTTACGAACTTCCTCTCGGCGCAGGAGAAGCTGTATCGCGAATTGCTTGGCCGTCCCTCATGAAGCTGAGAATCGGGGGTGGTGATCTTCTGCTGTCACTGACTTTCGCCGCCCTCGGTCTCATTTGGGTGCTTGGCGCCCTTAAATTGCAGATGTGGGATCGTGAGACGCCTGGGCCTGGTTTCCTGCCCTTGGTCTTTGGCGTCCTGCTGCTTGGTTTTGCGCTTGTGTCGGCGGCGCAGGCTGTCTTTGCGCCTACGGCGCCCACTGAAGATCAGGGCGGTTACCGCAAGCCTTTGTTGGTGTTGCTGATCTTGTCGCTGGCCGTGACCGCGCTGGAGACAGCGGGTTTTGTGCTGACCATATTCGTCATGCTGCTCGCACTCTATGCGTGGGTGGAACGCAAACCCTTAGTCTCGGCCGTCGTCGGTGCGGCGGTGGTCACCGGCGCCCTGCATGTGATCTTTGGTGTTTGGCTTTCGGTGCCATTGCCGCTCGGCCCGTTCGGAAAGTAAACCAGTATGGATGCGTTTTCTTCGCTCATGTCCGGTTTCTCGGCCGCGCTGACGCCCACGTACATCGCGATGTGTTTTCTGGGTGTGCTGCTGGGCCAGATCGTTGGCGTCCTGCCGGGCATCGGGCCGGCGGCTGCCATCGCGCTGCTGCTGCCGATAACCTTCGGCATGGATGCGACCGGTGCGATCATCATGTTTGCAGGCATCTACTACGGCAGCCAATATGGCGGTACGCTGACCTCGGTTCTGATTTCGGTACCGGGCGAGAGTTCCACCGTGATGACGGCCGTCGATGGCTATCAGATGGCCTTACAGGGGCGTGCGGGTGCCGCACTCGGCATCTCCGCCATCGGCAGCTTCATTGCGGGCACTATTGGCACGATCGGGCTGATCCTGATTGCCCCGGCATTGGCGAAGATGGCGCTAGCCTTCGGCCCGCCCGAGTATTTCTCCTTGGTGCTGTTGGGTCTGATGGCACTGGCGGCGGTGGGTGGCTCCTTACTCAAGGGGCTGATGACGGGGCTCGCCGGGCTTGCCTTTGGAACCATGGGCATTGATCCGCAGGTTGGTGTGCCGCGCTTTGATTTTGGCCAGGTCTGGTTGTTGGACGGTGTTGAATTTATCGTGTTGACCGTCGCGCTGTTCGGGCTGGGCGAGGTGCTGGGAGGGTGCAATTCCAGCGTGGCGCGACCGGTAGCCAAAGTCACTAAAGTATTGCCGACCCGAGCAGACTGGCAACAGTCGCGCATGCCCATCATGCGCGGCAGCGTGATCGGTTTCATCATCGGCGTGCTGCCGGCCACGGGGGCTACCATCGCCTCCTTCGTCGCCTATATCGTCGAAAAGAAACTCGCAAAAGATCCCTCGCGCTTTGGCAAGGGCGCGATCGAGGGCGTGGCGGGTCCGGAAGCCGCGAACAACGCAGCCGCTGCTGGCGCCATGGTGCCGATGCTGAGTCTTGGCGTGCCGGGCTCGGGGACTACGGCGGTGATCCTGGGTGCGCTGATCATGTTCGGCGTGCGGCCGGGGCCGGAGATGTTCACTACCAACGCCAACTTGGTCTGGGCGCTGATTGCCTCCATGCTGATCGGTAATCTTTTGTTGCTAATCATGAACCTGCCCTTGGCAGGCTTCTTCGCTAAGCTGCTGATGGTGCCCTATTCTTGGCTCTATCCGCCGATTTTGGCGCTGTGCATCGCCGGCGTTTATTCGCAGTCCAACAGCATTGAAGATGCTTGGTTGCTGGTGGGCTTTGGTGCCTTGGGCTGGTTGATGAAACGCTTTGACTGGCCAATGCCGCCGATGATCCTTGGCCTGGTGCTCTCGCCGCTGTTCGAGACTTCGATGCGCCAGTCACTGACGATGAGCTTGGGAAATCCGATGATCTTCGTTTCGCGCCCCCTATCGGCTGGACTGCTGGCCTTTGCGGCGCTGGCGCTGATAGTGCCGATACTGATGGTTGCTTGGCGTAAATTAAGGAGTGGTCGGGTATGAGTGGCACATTGATTCTTGCGAGCGGGCGCTGGGACAACAACATCGCGGTGATCGACGTCGACGCCGCTCGCAACCCCGCGAATGACGCGACCGATCGCGCCGTGCTGTCGCGCCCGCGCGTCACCCCCGATGTGCAGGGTGCACCGGCCTCGGGTCAGCCGGTTTCGGTGCTGGTGCCGCCCAGCGGGGCCTATGGCTACGTGGTGAATCATTCCGGCATCGTTCCCGCCGTGGCAGCGTCCGGGTATCAACACGGTCATCCGGGGACGGTCACGATGATTGACCTCGCGGCACTGCGCGACCCCAGCATAGACGGCACCCCGGCTGCGATTGCCGGCATTATCGAGACCGGAACTTGCGGCCCCGTGGGCTCGGTCATCACGCCGGATGGAAAGTATTTGCTGGTAGGTTCTGCCGAGGCCGCCGGCTCGGAAGACGGCGGCGTCGAGATCACCGCCATCGATCGCGTTTCGCACCAGGTTGTGCAGCGCATCCGCTTGCGCGATGCGGGTGGCGCGCCCTGTTACAGCGACAGTCCGCATATGGATTTCGGACGCTTTCCCAACCCTAACGGCATTGCCGTCAGTGCGCTTGGCACAGGCTGGCTGCTGACTGCCAATGGTGGCACGGATGATGTCTCCATCATTGACCTCGCGCGCGCCATAGCGGGTGATGAGGATGCAGAAGTTGCCCGAATCCCTGTGCAGTCCGGCGGTTTTGGGATCAGCGTCTCGCCAGACCAGCGCGTCGCAGCGGTGGCGTCGCGGGAGAGTATGCGCACGGGAGACTACGGCAATACCGTCAGCCTGATCGATATCGCCGAGCGGCGTGAGACCGCCCGCATTCAGGTTGGTACCGACGATGCTGCGCAGGGGACTCGTCCATTCGTCGCCGCCTTCACGCCCGATGGCAAGCATCTGGTGGTGACGTGTTTCGCCTCCGATACGGTTTCGCTGGTGAATGTGGCAAGCGGTCGGGAAGTCAAGCGGCTTGCGCTGGTCGATCCATCGGGCGGGCCCGCGCGACCACGGGGCGTGGCCATTAGCGCAGATGGCGCTTGGGTCGCTATCACCGGCGGCAAGAAGACCGGGCCTCGCAGCTCCGTGCTGTGGATGCTCGAGCTGCCCAGTTTGAACGTGCTCTCGCGCGTTACGGGCATCGGCAACGAAACCTACCTGCTGGACATATTGCCGGCCAGGCACTGATCTATCGACCGAGCGCTTTGCAGATTTCATCAAGACCGAGCAGGTGAAATGGGCCAAGGTGATCAAGGAAGCCAAGGTCACGACCGAAGGCTGAGACCCTAAGCTCGCAACCGAATCCGGCTCGACTTATAGTTGAGCCGGATTTTTCTTTTTTTCAGCCCACTTTGGCCCCTCATTTTTACGGATCCGCCTTGACTTCCAAGCCCAACCAACTTGCCGCCACTTCCCATGCCCATGCCTCTGATGCTGCCACCCGTTTTGGCAGCGGGCAATCGGTTCGCCGCCTGGAAGACGATGCGCTGCTCGTGGGCGCCGGCCAGTTCACCAGCGATGTAAATACAGACAGGCATGCCTGTATTTTCTTTTTGCGCTCGCCCTATCCCCACGCGCGCATCGTCTCGGTTGACTGCACTGATGCCCGCGCCATGCCGGGTGTGTTGCACATCGTCACCGGCGCTGACATGGTGGCCGCTGGCGTCAAGCCCATTCCGGGCTCCACCTTCAAGCGCTTGGACCGCCAACCCTGCGCTGCGCCCGAGCGTCGCGCACTGGCGCATGAGCGCGTGCGCTTTGTCGGTGAGGCCGTGGTCGCCATCGTTGCGCTCACGCTGGAGCAGGCGCGCAACGCCGCCGAAGCCGTGGCCATCGACTACGAAGAGCTGCCCATGGTGGTCAACCTGACTGATGCCATCGCTGCAGATGCCCCCCGCTTGAGTGATGCCGCCGACAACCTGGCCGGTGAAACCCGCTATGGCAATGCCCAGGCCACGAACGAAGCGTTTGCGCGCGCCGCCCATGTGGTGGTGCTGGACCTGGTCAACCAGCGCGTGGCGCCCTTGAGTCTGGAGCCGCGTACTTTGCTGGCTCTGCCCGATGCTGAGACTGGACGCCTGACCCTTCGCATGAGCACGCAGATGCCCTCGGGTGTTCGCAATTCGGTGTGCGATGCGCTGGGCATTGCCAAGGCCGATGTACGCGTGATCGTGGGTGATGTGGGTGGCGGCTTTGGCATGAAAACCGGCGTCTACCCTGAGGACATTGCCGTGGCCTTTTGCGCACGCGCTCTCAAGCGGCCACTCATGTGGGTGTCTGAGCGCAGCGAAGAATTCATTTCGGCATCTCACGGCCGCGACATTGAAACCCGTGCCGAGATGGCGCTGGACGCCAGCGGCAAGATACTGGCACTGCGCGTGGCCACGCTGGCCAATGTGGGCGCCTACGCCACCGGCACCGGCGTCACTAT
>JBIKHX010000238.1:0-4094 GCA_044361945.1 Polaromonas sp.
GCTGGCGCGCTGCATCATGGCCAGCTTTGACGAGCTGCGCAAAGCCGGCGACGCCGTGGCCGCAGTGATTGCCGCCGGCATCATCCCCGCCGGACTCGAGATGATGGACGGCCCCATGACCGCAGCCGTTGAAGACTTTGTACACGCCGGCTACGACCTCAGCGCCGCCGCCATTTTGCTGTGCGAGAGCGACGGCACGCCCGAGGAAGTCGAAGAAGAAATAGGCCGCATGAGCGAGGTGCTGCGCAACTGCGGCGCCACCGCCATCACCGTGAGCCGCGACGAAGCGCAACGCCTGAAGTTCTGGAGCGGCCGCAAAAATGCGTTCCCCGCTTCGGGCCGCATCAGCCCCGACTACATGTGCATGGACAGCACCATTCCGCGCAAGCGTCTGGCAGACATCCTGCAAGCCATTGCGGAGATGGAAAAAAAATACCAGCTGCGCTGCCTGAACGTGTTCCATGCCGGCGACGGCAATTTACACCCCTTGATTTTGTTTGACGCCAACGACGCCGACCAGCTGCACCGCTGCGAACTCTTTGGCGCCGACATTCTGGAGACCAGTGTGGCCATGGGCGGCACCGTGACCGGCGAGCATGGCGTGGGCGTTGAAAAGCTCAACAGCATGTGCGTGCAGTTCAGCGCCGAAGAAAACGAACAGATGTTTGGCGT
The DNA here is from genome assembly GCA_044361945.1 of Polaromonas sp. Taxonomy (GTDB): domain Bacteria; phylum Pseudomonadota; class Gammaproteobacteria; order Burkholderiales; family Burkholderiaceae_C; genus Polaromonas. The sequence goes on from JBIKHX010000238.1 coordinate 673, forward strand.
CAAGCGCGCCTTTGACAGCCAGGGTTTACTCAACCCCGGCAAGGTCATCCCGACCCTGCACCGCTGCGCCGAGTACGGCAAGATGCTGGTGCGTGCGGGGCAGATCAAGCATCCGGATTTGCCGCGCTTTTAAGGCGCGCCAAGCCGCCACCCCATGAACGCCCTGCGCGGCCTGGCCTTTTTGCTGCTGTTGCAGTCGCTGGGCGAGCTGCTTTCACGCGGGCTGTCGTTGCCTTTTCCAGGGCCGGTGATCGGCATGTTGCTGCTTTTACTGGCACTGCGTTGGCCGCTGGTGCGCCAGCCGGTAGCCGCATGCGCCGACTTTCTGCTCGCGCATTTGTCTTTGCTGTTTGTGCCGGTGGGCGTGGGCGTGATGACGCATTTGTCCATCGTCAGCCAGTACGGCGGCCGCATGCTGGTGGTGTTGGTGCTGTCTACGCTGATCGGACTGGCAGTGACCGCGCTGCTGCTGAACCGGCTGTGGCGTCAGACCCCTCCGGGTAGCCCGGACGACACGGACGACGCGGACGATTCGGATGGGGCCAAGCCACATGCCTAAGTTTGTCGAGCTTTGGGTTTACCTTTCGGCTACGCCGCTGTTCGGCCTGACAGCCACACTGCTGGTTTACCTGCTGGCGCAGGCGGCCTACACAGCCGCCCGTCATGCGCCCTGGGCCAATCCGGTGTTCTGGACGGTGACGCTGCTGGCCGGCGGGCTTTTGCTCACGGGTGTACCTTATCCCACCTACTTTGCCGGCGCGCAATTCATTCACTTTCTGCTCGGGCCGGCCGTGGTCGCGCTAGGCTGGCCACTGTGGCAGCGCCGCGCCGACCTGCAACGCCGCTGGGGCCGCCTGCTGATTGCTGCGCTTGCCGGCGGCTTGGCGGCCAGTGCCTCTGCGCTGGTACTGGGCTGGGCTGTGGGCTTACCCAATGACGTGCTGCTGTCGCTTGCGCCCAAATCAGTCACTGCGCCTGTGGCCATGGGCCTGGCTGAAAGCCTTGGCGGCATACCGGCACTGGCCGCAGTTTTTTCGGTGCTGACCGGGCTGATAGGCGCGCTCAGTGGCAAGTACCTGTTTGATGCAATGCGGATTCCTGTGGATGCTGGCGGCTGGGCAGCACGCGGCTTTGCGCTGGGCACTGCATCTCACGGCATCGGCGCGGCGCGAGCCCTGCAAGTGCACCCGGACGCAGGTGCCTATGCCGGGCTGGCACTGGGGATGCAAGTGATGTTGACGTCACTTTGGCTGCCGCTGCTGTTTAGCTTTTTGTAAGCAGCAGCAAGTATTTATGCGTATTCGTGTCCAAGCATTGCGCACTTTGCACCGCTGCGCCGAGTACGGCAAGATGCTGGTGCGTGCGGGGCAGATCAAGCATCCGGATTTGCCGCGCTTTTAATTTGTGGCTACCAACAAAGTGCAGCGTTGAATTTTTGTCAGCGCCTCGCCCATTTTTTCGCGGGCCAGAGCCATGTCGTAGTTTGTCTGGCCGCGCAGCCACCAGCCATCGCTTAAGCCAAAGTAGCGGCACAGTCGCAGGTCGGTATCGGCGGTGATAGCGCGCTTGCCCGCCACGATGTCGCCAATGCGTTGGGCAGGCACCCCAATTTCTTTGGCCAAGCGGTATTTACTCAAACCCAAGGGTTTAAGGAATTCTTCTTCCAGCATTTCGCCGGGGGTAACAGGTGCTACTTTTCTCATCATTTCACCTCAGTGGTAGTCAACGATTTCCACATCAAATGCGCCTTCGGCACCCCATTTAAAACAGACGCGCCATTGATCGCTGATGCGAATGCTGTATTGGCCTCTTCGGTTGCCCTTGAGTGATTCCAGTCTGTTCCCAGGCGGTGCACGCAAATCATCCAACAAGATTGACCAATCCAGCTGCTCTAGCTTGCGCAAGGCTGGGCGTTCAATGTTGACCCAGCGCGCTACGCGTTTGCCATCAAACAGCTTTTGGGTGTCTAAACATTTGAAAGACTTGATCGCCATGCACAAATAGTAACGCCCCGCATGATTAGCGTCAAATAGCGACCCAAATCACGCGGTCTTACCGCGCCCGCCAAAGATCGCCGTTCCCACACGCAGCATCGTGCTGCCGGCATGCACAGCGGCTTCTAAGTCGCCGGTCATGCCCATCGACAGGGTGTCGAACTGGGGCTGGTTCAAAGCGGCTTTCACTTGGTCAAACAAGGCGCGGGCTTTGGCGTGCACGGCCACCTGGGCGTCTAAGCCCGCCACCGGCTCAGGGATGGTCATCAAGCCCCGCAAAACCAGGCGCGGCAGCTTCAACACCTCGGCGGCCAGCGCCAGCACCTCGGCGGGTGCCACGCCCGACTTGTTGGCGCCGCCGTCAATATTGACCTGCAGGCAAATTTGCAGCGGCGGCAAACCGTCCGGCCGCTGTTCGCTCAAGCGCTCGGCAATCTTGAGCCGGTCCACCGACTGCACCCAGTCAAAGTGCTCGGCCACGGGCCGCGTCTTGTTGCTCTGGATGGGGCCGATGCAATGCCACTGCAAAGCCGGCAAGCCGGCCTGCGCGGACTCGGCCAGCCACTGGCGCAGCGCCTGAATCTTCTCAACGCCTTCCTGAATGTAGTTCTCACCAAATGCGCTTTGCCCGGCGCGCACCGCCTCGATCACCGCGTCTGCGCCAAAAGTTTTGGAGACGGCCAGCAAGGCCACGCTGCCCGGCGCGCGGCCAGCCGCTGCCGCGGCTTGGGCAATCTGCTGGCGCACGAGAGAGAGTTGGCTGGAAATGCCCAACACTGAACGTTCTGCCGGAGCGGAGGGGACTTGCTTGTTCATACTGGCACTTTAACAACATGCAAAGCAGCAGCTATGGACCTCACTGCCCTGCTCACCGCCGCGCTGAAGCACCAAGCCTCTGACTTGCATTTGTCCGCGGGTATGCAGCCCATGTTGCGCGTGCATGGCCAGATGCAGGCCATGGACTTGCCGGCCTTGGACGCCGACGCTGTAGCGCACTTGCTGGCGCAAGCCGCCAGCGCTGAGCAGCAGCAAGTGCTGGCCACGGCGCTGGAGCTGGACTTTGCGCTGGCGCTGCCGGGGCTGGGGCGCTTCAGGGTGAATGCTTTCATGCAAAGCCGTGGCACGGCGGCGGTGTTTCGCTGCATACCTGGCGAGGTGCCCACGCTGGCCTCGCTGGGCGTGCCGGCGGTAGCGGCTGAGCTGGCGCTGTGCCCGCGCGGCCTGGTGCTGGTGACGGGGCCCACCGGCTCGGGCAAGTCCAGCACGCTGGCCGCCATGCTCAGCCATTATTTGCATTCGCAGCGCGGCCATGTCATCACGGTCGAAGACCCGATCGAGTTTGTGCACAGCCCCGGCCAGGGCCTGGTGAACCAGCGCGAGCTGGGCCGTCACACCCACAGTTTCAGTGCCGCTTTGCGTGCTGCCTTG
>JBIKHX010000239.1:0-4092 GCA_044361945.1 Polaromonas sp.
GGCGCCCCACAAAATCATCATGGTGCCAGACAGGGCAAAGAAGAGTGTCGTCACTCCAAAGAAGCCGACATAGAAGGGACCGACCCAAAAGTCAAACAGGTCACCCCCGAAAAGGGTACCGCCTCTTACGCGGTATTTGCGTTCAAAACTTAGCATGGACATAGTTGCATCCTCCGACCGAATGACTGTTTTAAAGGTCTTCTAGGCTTCACTTTAAAAATCTTAAAAAAGGACAGACGCATCGTTCAAAAATGAGCGAATTGCGCCTGTCTTAATAAAGACCAGAGGTCTTTACTTTTGCGGCAAAGCCGCGTTCTGTGGTTGCTGTGCTTTCGCCGCTGCGGCCTTGGCCGTATCGGGATGCCAGCTGTTGATGTTGTACCGATCTCCACTGATCTGGATCAGGTGAATCGACGTTGACACAAAAGCAATCAACAGTCCAACCAGGACGATTGCCTTGCGGGGATCTATTACACGCCACATGCGCCACATAGTAATTTCCTTTCTTAACTCAATTGAGAAATAACGGTGTAAACAGAGGACTTCACGCCGTCCAAAGTGCTCGTTGAACCCTCAGCCCCAGGAAGCCAGTTGCGCCAGTTAAGTACCAGCATCTGTCCAGCTAAGGCGAGAACAATGAACACTAAAAAAAGCAAAACAAAAATTACTCCGTAGCCATGGAAATGGCTCGGCGAGTGAACAATTGCGCTGCTATTGATCGGGTGGGTCATAATTTGCTCCGTTGCTAGGTTCTTAGAACCAGGGACGCCAGATCCACACCAAGCTGTGGGCGAAGAAAGCTCCAACAGCCCACAACAGGTAACCCTGTATGAAGTACTGGTGAAACTCTTGGGCTTCTTGGTCTGTCAGCCCTGAGGGGTTAGCTGCATCAGTCATAGTTTGTGCCTCTCTCTAAATGCCTTTCGGCGATACCCTGAAACCTGACGGAATCAGGACGGACTGTTTTGGCATTAACGCCACAACAGATAGCCCCCCGGACAAGCCGGAGGATTGGACGGCCCAACGAATTCAAGTTCACATCTTTCATGCATGTGCTCCTTCATTCGCTTGACCGAACAATTCTGTGAATCTTTGAGTTTCAACATGGGAGCGGCCGGTTTCCCGTGCATCTCGCTCCGCTTGATCGCGCATTCGCTTGGCTGCTGAAATTCGAACCAAAACCGGTTGTTGTTCCAACAAAGCTTCCAATCTGTCCTGTGCTTCAGGCTCCCACGGCACGGTGGTGTTGGGCGCAGAGCGACCCAAGGTGCCTTCAATCTTGTCCATCTCTGTGCCCAATGGCAGGATGTGGAAAAGTGCATCAAAGAGACCGTTGCAGAACTCTTGAATGATGTAAGTGGCGCCTGCATAGCCCATGAACGGCGTGCCCGTATGACGACGAATAATCGGCAAGGGAAAGCTGGCGGGAATAAAACTGGTTTTCATCATGCCGCCGCCGCCGCATTCGGCCAGATAGATGCGCTCGTTGTAGCTGCCGTACAAAATAAGCGGCGTTTTTTCAGTGACCAGTTTGCGCACTTCTGCGTTGTCTGTTTTGGCACCTGCAATGCGCGAGATCGCAAAGTTGCAAGGCAGACCCATTTCGTCTTCCAGGAAGTGGCGTATGCCGCGCGTATAGGTTTCGTTCGCGACCACACCAAAATTGGCGGTGCCGAAAAAGTCTTGCGTCACTGAGCGCCACAAATCCCAAATCGGTTTGATGGTGCTGTGTTTTTCTCTTTCGATGAAGGGCTCAGGGTCCAGGCCCAGCAGTTCACCGAGGGAGCGCAGGAATTTGGTGGTGCTGTGCAAGCCAATCGGTGCCTGCAAATAAGGGCGCTCCAGGGCTTCGCACAACATGCGGCCGAACTCGCGGTACATGCAAATGTTCACATCAGCTTCCACCAGACGCGACACATCGGCAAGGTGCGAGCCCAAGGGAAAAACCATGTTGACTTCGGCGCCAATGCCTTGTACCAAGCGGCGTATTTCGGCCAGATCGCTGGGGCAATTGAAAGTGCCGTAGCTTGGCCCAATGATGTTCACGCGAGGACGCTCGCCGTCTTTGCGTTCACGCTTGGGCACATGCTTGACGCCGTATTGCTGCCACAGCCAGTACATGGCGCGGTTGGCGCATTGCCACTGGTCTTCATCAATGGTGCGAGGCAAAAAACGTTGCAAGTTAGTGCCTTCGGGCGTCACGCCGCCACCAATCATTTCTGCAATCGAACCCGTGACCACCACCGACGGCAAATCCGGATTGAGCGTGGCATGAGCGCGGCGCATGGAGCCCTCAGTGCCCTCACGGCCTAATTGTTCTTCCGCCAAACCCGTCACAACAATCGGCAACTCATGGGGCGGCAGTGCATCGGTGTAATGCAGCACTGAAGTGACCGGCAAGTTTTCACAGCCCACCGGGCCGTCAATGACAACTTGCAAGCCTTTGATGGCGGTGAACACATACACCGCTCCCCAATAGCCACCTGCGCGATCGTGATCGAGGACCAGCATCAGATCATCGCCTCCGCTTTGCGTTTTTTGGCTTGCTTCTCAAGCTGTCTGCGCGTTTCAGCTTCAAACTCAGGGCGATTTTGAGGCACGCCGTGCGAGGCTTCCCAGACCCCAGCTGCATGGCCGGTACCGGTGTCGCCAAAGAATGATTTCATTTCATCAAAGCGTGACTTGTTGGCAATGGCACCATTGATCACCTGTGCCAACGAACCGGCACCGGCAGGCCCCATCAAGGGGCGAGCGGAAATCAGGTTGGTGAAATACAAGCCTGGAATGCTGAGCTCTTTGGCCGCTTGCACCACCGGTGTGGTGCCAATGGCCAAATCAGGCTTCCATTCATGCATGGCAGCCAGGTCTTGTTCAAGCGATGCGCGGTATTGAACATGCACGCCATGAGCTTCTAACCATTCACAGTCAGCAGCACTCCAAGGTGTGCGAGGGCAGGCAGTTCCGACGTAGCGCAAATCGGCACCACTTTCTACCAGCAAACGCGCCACCAACAATTCAGAGCCTTCATAGCCGCTGAGGGTGATACGACCTTTGATCGGTGACTTGGCCAGAGCGCCCTTGATGGCGCCGAGCATGATGTTTTTCACCATGTCAATTTTGGCTTGCGGCACATTGGCTGCATTGCCGATGGCTTGCAACCAAGCTTCTGTGCCGTCATGGCCGACGGGGGCAGAGCCCACAATGGGACGACCTGCCGCTTCAAACTCGCGAATGCTGGCGGTGTAAAACGGGTGAATGGCAGCAACGGCAGCGCAGTCGAGCGCCGCATACAGTTCGCGCCATTCGCGTGTGGGCACCACAGGGCCGGCTGCAAGGCCCATAGGCTCGAGCATGCGGCCAATGATCATGGGGTCCGCGGGGAACATTTCACCAATCATGGTGATGGTGGGTTTGTCAGACCGGCCTGTGCGCGGTGCTTGAACCGGTCCCGCCACAATTTCTTCGCGCGCATATTTGAGCATGGCGCCAGCCAGAACATCCTTGGCTTCTGCGTGCGTCGGCACACCGAAACCAGGCACATCGACACCAATGATGCGAACACCGTTGATCTCTTTGGGCAGCAATTGCAGTGGCACGCCACTGGCTGTGGGCACGCACAAGTTGATAATCACAATGCAGTCGTATTTTTCGGGATCGGCCTGGTCATAAACAGACTCACGAATATCCTCAAACAACTTGCCGGTCACCAATGATTCTGAGTTGAAAGGCACATAGCCCACACTGCGACGCGCACCATAAAAATGGGAGGTGAAGGTCAAGCCATACACACAGCAGGCAGAACCCGACAAAATGGTGGCGGTGCGGCGCATGCGAAGACCCACGCGCAGTGAGCCAAACGCAGGGCACATGCTTTGTGGTTGATCGTGTGGCCCGGCTTTGGGGTCGACTGGATAGTCCTTGGCATATTGGGCCAGCACTTCCGACTTGCCCGATGCCTTGGCCGCCGCCAGCATTTTCTCGCCGCCAGAATGGCAACCCATGCCATCACCGTCGATGGCGGTACTCATGCCCGCCGGCGCTTGACTGACAGGGACGATAGGAATCGTTTTGCTCATGGTCTCAAACTTCGTC
>JBIKHX010000240.1:0-4085 GCA_044361945.1 Polaromonas sp.
TTTTCGCTATCTATAAAAAAAATATGAGTGAATAGACTGAAAAAATAAAAATGCGATTTGTTTATTTTTTTGAAAAATAATTTCACTAATAAAATGGCATACAGTTTTCAGTTCAGAGACGTCTTTGCCCAGAAAGAGGCGATAGCCGACGGCATTGGGGTGACGCTGCAATTAAGCGCCATCACCATCGGCTTGGGCTTTGTGCTGGGCATCGCCGTCGCAGTGAGCCTGGTCTATGGTCGCGGCTGGCTACGCGGCCTGGCTCGGGTCTACGTGGAAGTGATCCGCAATACCCCGCTGATTGTTCAACTGTTCCTGATTTTTTTCGGCTTGCCGGGTATTGGTATCAAGCTTGATGTGATGACAGCCAGTGTGCTTGCCTTGACCATCAACCTGGGCGCTTACACCGCAGAGATCGTTCGCGCCGGTATCGAAAGCGTGCCTAAATCCCAAATTGAAGCTGGGGTGTCGATGGGCCTGACTGGTCCGCAGATTTTCCGCCACGTTGTGCTGATGCCCGCGCTGAAGAATGTCTACCCATCGCTGTCGAGTCAATTTGTACTCATGATGCTAGCCACCAGTGTGGTGTCGCAGATCTCTGCGGCAGACCTGTTTCACGCCGGCTCCATCATCCAGTCCAGGACCTTTCGGGACTTCGAGGTCTACACCGTGGTCTCGCTGCTGTATTTGTGTCTGACGTTGCTGATGCGCGGCGGATTTGGCCTCTGCTACCACCTGATCTTTCGCAGACGATGATTCGCGAACTCGCCCTGTTGGATGTCTATTACCTGGTGTTGGCGATCCGCTGGACCATCGGGTTGACTGTATTGGCCCTGCTGGGTGGCGGCACCATCGGCTTGCTGATCGCCGCCTTGGGCGCGTCCAGGTTCAAGGTGCTGCGCGGCCTAGCTTTTGGTTACGTCGGCACAGTGCAGGGCATCCCGCTGCTGGGCTGGCTGTTCATTTTTTATTTTGGCCTGTCCATCTTGGGTTACAACCTGCCGCCACTGGCGGCGGCATCCATTGGTTTCTCCATCTATGCCGGTGCCTTCCTCGGAGAAATCTGGCGGGGCGCACTGATCGCCATTCCCAAAACCCAGTGGGAAGCCGGTGTCTCGATCGGACTGACCTACCTGGAGCAGTTGCGTCACGTCATCATTCCCCAGGCGGTTCGTATCGCCATCCCGCCCACGGTCGGATTCATGGTTCAACTGATCAAAAACACGTCGCTGGGCGCGGTCATTGGCTTTGTGGAACTGACGCGTGAGGGCCAGCTGACCACCGCGTCCACCTTCCAGCCCTTCTCGGTTTACCTGCTGGTGGCCCTGATGTATTTCAGCCTGTGCTACCCCCTCACTCGGTACAGCCGAATACTGGAAAGGAAACGACGTGTCCTTCGTTGAATTGAAATCGGTGGTCAAACGCTACGGCGACAACACCGTCCTGCAAGACGTTGACCTAACCATCGAAAAAGGCGAAATCATTGCGGTCATCGGCCGCTCCGGCTCAGGCAAGAGCACCATGCTGCGTTGCATCAACGGCCTGGAGCCAGTGCAGGCCGGCGAGGTCTGGGTCGATGGCGTCGCCGTGCATGATGCCACCGCCAATTTGCGGGAACTGCGTGCACGTGTCGGCATCGTGTTCCAGAGCTTTAACCTGTTTCCGCACCTGACGGTCGAGCGCAACATCACGCTGGGCCCCATGATCGTCAAGGGCGTACCCGGCCCTGAGGCCTCCGCCTTGGCGCGTGACGCCCTGCGCAAAGTGGGCCTGGAAGAAAAAATCGGCGCCTATGCCGACGAACTCTCAGGAGGGCAGCAGCAGCGTGTGGCGATTGCACGCTCGCTGGCCATGACACCGAGCCTGATGCTGTTTGATGAAATCACCTCAGCGCTTGACCCGGAGCTGGTCGGCGAGGTCTTACTTGTACTCGAAGAAATGGCCCGCGAGGGCATGACCATGCTGCTGGTCACCCATGAAATGAACTTTGCGCGCCGTGTGGCGCACCGGGTGGTCTTCATGCACCAGGGCAAGGTCTGGGAGCAGGGTCCGGCCCAGGCGTTTTTTGCCGACCCGAAGACCCCCGAGCTGAAAAGCTTTCTCAGCGCCGTGCTGCACTGAGGACCGCCATGAAATTTGCCGTTTCTTCCCGGCAAAACCGTGTCCACCTGCGGAGTGGAGCGGATCTGCAGGAAGGCCGTTTTTTTCAATAGGAGTAAATCATGTTCAGAAAATGGGTTCAAACGATCGCAGTCATCGCCTTGTCACTCGGGTTGCTTCATACGGCCCGGGCAGACAAGCTGCAAGACATCATTTCTAAGGGTGTGATCCGCATCGGCGTGCCACTGGATGTCCCACCCTTCGGCTCGCAGAACGCGAACCGCGAAGCAGAGGGCTTTGACGTGGACATGGCCAATATGGTGGCCAAGGCTTTGGGCGTGAAGTTGGAGTTGACGCAGGTCACCGGTGCCAATCGCCTGCCATTTCTCTTAACTGACAAGGTGGACGTTGTGATATCAGTCATGGGGTTGACGCCAGAGCGCGCTAAGCAGATCTTGTTTAGCGCGCCATATGCAAATACATCCCTGGCGGTCTATGGTCCCAAAAAAATTGTGGTCAAGTCAGCCATGGACTTTGGGAAATTCAAAGTTGCAGCCGCCAAAGGCACTACTCAGGAAATGGCGCTTTCAGCGGCTAACCCCAAAGCCAATTTGATGCGTACGGAAGATGACGCGACGGCCGCTTCAGCTTATTTGTCGGGCCAAGCGGATTTGTTTGCTACAAACAGTATTGTGGCGATCGATCTGGCCAAGAAGAACCCAAACAAGGAGTTCGACCTGAAGTTCAACATTCGCAACAGCCCGGCGCACATGGGTGTGAAAATGGGTGAGCACAATTTGGTGCGCTGGCTCGACTCCTTCGTGTTCTTCAATACCCAGAACACTGAACTCGACAAGCTGCACCAGAAGTGGCTCAACCGCAAGATGGACCCGATGCCAGCCCTGTGATGAAGCACAAAGCTGCCACGGAAATTCGCTGGGACCGGATGACGGCCCCAGACTTGGCGCGGGCCGCGCGCAAGAAGACGGTGGTCATCATCCCTCTGGGCGCCACCGAACAGCACGGCCCGCACCTGCCTACCCAGGTCGATTGGCGGCTTGCTTACGAGGTATCGCTGCTTGCGGCGAGCCAGATGCACGCACCTTTCAGGGCTCTGGTCACACCGGCGATCCCGTTTGGCATGTCTGAGCACCACATGTCATTAGGCGGCACGCTGACCCTCAACTATGCAGCCATGGCCGCGGTGGTCGGCTGCATTGTGAAGTCAGTGGCCCGGCATGGTTTTCGCCGCATCTTTGTGATGAACGGTCATGGCGGCAATATTGCTGCGCTGGAAACCATCATCACCGAGTTGACGGTGGAACTGCAACTGCCCTTGGCGGCAGGCACCTACTGGCATATCGCCGAATCGTCCATTGCCGGTATCCTGACGGAGCAGGACCGGGTGCTGCACGCTTGTGAGGCCGAAACCTCCATGATGCAGGCCCTGTCACCAGAGACGGTCAAGCCGCTTAAAAAGTCATTTCGGACGCCGCTTATACCCGGGTTGTCGGCCATCGCTGGGGTCAACCCGGGCATCTACCGTTGGCAGCAACTCGGCACTCGGTCGCCTCTGGGGCTGATCGGCGAAGCCTGGGCCGCCAGCCCTGAAAAAGGGCAGCGGCTGCTGCACGCCATCTCCAGTGACGTCGCAAAGGCCCTGTCAGAGCCGGCGCTGTGGGATGCCCCTATTTAGACTTTCATGAGATTCACATGAGCACAACTGTATTTAGCGATATTGACTGGGATAAGGACGGCAAGCAACTGGGCGCAATGTACCTACCCCACTCACCCGATGACGATGCCTGGGGCGTGATTCCGTACCCTGCAGCCTCTATAAAAAATGGAAAGGGACCCGTGGTGGTGGTCTCGGGGGCTGTCCATGGCGATGAGTATGAGGGCCCAGTGGTCATTTCGGAGTTGATTCGTCAGATCGAGGCGAGTGATGTGGCAGGGCAGCTGATTTTGCTACCCGCTTTCAATGC
>JBIKHX010000241.1:0-4076 GCA_044361945.1 Polaromonas sp.
ACGGCACAACTGGTGATGAGTCCGCGCGAACCTAAAGGCCCGGTGGTACTCGAGGTGCCGGTAGACCCGGCTGCTCTGGCCGCCGGTGACCACAATGGCTCCACTTTCTACCAGCACCAGCGCTTTCGGGCCGCCGTGCTGGGCGAGGGGCCGGTCGAGGTCAGCTTGCAAGACGGGCTGGCCGCGGTCGTGATGGGCCTGGCGGCGCAGGAGTCGGCGCGCACCGGGCAGGCAATTGATTTGCGCAGCGGCAGTTGGAAGATCTGAAGTGACGCGGCCTTAGCTGCAAGCAGCTTGCTGACGGCCGGGCATAAACTGGTTCTGCGAAAAGATCAGCGGCAGTGCCGACGAGCAGCCGAAGTCAAGCACTTCGCCCAGCAAAATATCATGGTCACCGGCTGGGATCACCTGTACCAGGGCACAGTCAAACCAGGCGCTACCAGCGGCGATCTTCAAGCGCCCACTGTCGAGCCTGTCTGCCGGTACGCCGGCAAAGCGCTGAGCCATGTCACCAGAGGAAAACTGCTGCGCCAGCGCTTGCTGCTCTTGCGACAAAACGCTGATTGTGTAGCCACCGGCGCCCACAAATGAAGCGCGGCTGCTGGCGCTTTGCCGAATGCTCCAGAGCACCAGTCGGGGCTCCAAGGAAACCGAACTGAAGGAATTGCAGGTCATACCCAAATCCTGATGCTGATGATGCGCCGTCACCACCGTCACGCCGGTGGCAAAGCAAGACAAAGCGTCCCGGTATGCACGGCTCATGGCACTGCCGCTCCATTGGCCAGCGAATACAACTCAAACCAGGTCTGACGATCAAGCGTGACGCGCAATGCGTCTTGCATGCGCGCAATGCGCGCCGGGTCGTTGGTGCCCAGCACCGGGATGATGCGCGCGGGATGGTGCAGCAGCCAGGCAATGGCCACAGCGGTCTCGTCCACGCCCTGCGCACTTGCAACGCGCTGCAGTGCGGGGCGCAAACGCAAGGCCGCCGCATCCTGGCCGAACAAACGACCACCGCCCAGTGGTGACCAGGCCATGACCGGCAGTCCCAGGCGCTGGGCATGGGCGATTTGCCCGTCCACAAAGCCGCGGGTTTGCATCAGACTGACTTCAATCTGGTTGGTCAGCAGCCGGTTTGTCATGGCCGACTGCAGCAAGTCCATGTCCCAGGGCATGAAGTTGGACACGCCCGCCGCGCGCACCTTGCCGCTTTGAATCAAGCTGTCCAAACAGGCGCCCAATCCATGGTGGTCCATCAGCGGGTCGGGCCGGTGAATCAAGAGCAGGTCAATGGCGTCCACGCCGATGTTTTGCAAAGAACGCTCCACGCTGGCCTGCACGTGGGCGGCAGAGGTGTCGTAGTGTTTGACGCGGTTGCTAGGTCGCTGATCGGACAGCAGCATGATGTCGCACTTGGTGACGATTTCCATGCGAGCCTTCAAGCCGGGTTGCGTCCGCAGGGCCGCGCCGAACAAAGCCTCGCAGCGGTAGCCACCGTAAATGTCGGCATGGTCAAAAGTCGTGATGCCCTGGTCCAGGCAAGCTTGAATCCGGCCGGCGACCGCTTGCGCTGAAGTGTCGGCCGCTTCAGACAGGCGCCAGACGCCGTAAGCCAGCCGGCTGAGCGACAAGCCGGGTTTCAATTCAATACGGGGCATATTCACAGGCGAATTCCTAGACCTAAAGGGGTGGCGGGGGTGCTGGCCGGCACGCGGCCATAAGCCTGTGCCAGCGAGCAGGTTTGCAATTGCGGCAGGACTTTGCTGCCGAAGATGTCGCATTCGTCCAAGTGAGGGTAACCTGAAAAGATGAAGGCACGAATACCCATTTTTTGGTAGGCATGAATTTCACTGAGCACCTGGTCCACACCGCCGACCAGTGCCGCCCCGCAACCGCTGCGGGCGCGGCCCACGCCAGTCCACAAATGCGGCTCGACATAGCCCTCGATGTCGGCCATCTCACGGCTACGGGCTTGCGTGGACACACCCAGGCTGCCGGCGTCCAGCGCACGGGCGCGGATCTCACGGCCTTTTTCGTCGTCCAGTTTGGAGACCAGTTCGCGGGCGTACTCGCGCGCTTCGGCCTCGGTGTCGCGCACGATCATGTGCACACGCAGCCCGTAGTCCAGCACGCGGCGGTACTTGGTGGCACGTTCATGCACATCGCGCATGCGCTGCGCCAGCATCTCGCGGGTTTCAGGCCACATCAGGTACACATCGCAATGTGCACCGCACAACTCCAGCGCCGGCGGGCTGTAACCGCCAAAGTACAAGAGCGGACCGCCGTTTTGCTGGTAAGGCCTGACCGGGTCGGCGCTCAAACCCTTGAGCTGGTAAATCTTGCCTTCGTAATTGATCTCGTCCTGCGTCCAGGCCTGCTTGAGGATCTCGACCACCTCCCAGGAGCGCTGGTAGCGGTAGTCGCTATCGGCCTTTTCACCCGGGAAATCTGAGGAAATGACGTTCAGTGTCAGCCGGCCCTGGAGCATGTGATCCAGCGTGGCCACGGTGCGCGCCAGCATGGCGGGGTGCATCTCGCCGCAGCGGATGGCTGCCAGCAAATGGATGCGCGAGGTCAGCGGCGCCATAGCGGCCACAAAGCTCAGCGTGTCCTGCCCCACCTGGTAAGACGAGGGGCACAGCACATTGCGAAAGCCGTGCTGCTCAGCGTGCTGCACGATGCGGCTGGTGTTCTCCCAGCTGCTGCGCAAATCGCCTTCAGGCACGCCCAGATGGCGAAAGTCATCTGAACAAAGCGGTGCAAACCAAGCGACTTCGGCGCCAGCAAGGCCCTCACCCCGTATCGGTACAACTTGCATCAACAATATCCCCGAGGGGTTTTAAAAAAGTGCATGAATAGTACATGAATTTAACTGCACCGGCAATCCAATTACCATTGACGCCAGATGAATGCACTTGCACGGGCCAAGCCCCTTCCCATTTACCTGCAGATTTCAGAGTTGCTGACGCGGCAAATCCGGGCCGGCCACTGGCGCGCAGGCGAACGCTTGCCCACCGAAGCCGAACTGGCTGAGTCGCTGGGCGTTGCGGTGGGCACTCTGCGCAAGTCGCTGGCTTTGCTGCAAGAGCAACAAGTACTCGAGCGCATTCAGGGTTCTGGCACCTATGTGCGCAGCAGCCAGAGCGGCAAAAGTATTTATGAATTTTTCCGGCTCGAGCTGCAAGACGGACCGGGTCTGCCAACGGCCAAGATATTGAGTTTGAAGCTGGTAGCGCGCCCGGCTGAAGTGCCGGTGCTGGGCGCCAGCGCGCACCCTGAAGCCTGGCGTGTGCGGCGTTTAAGGTTTCTCAACAGCATGCCCGTGGCGCTGGAGGAGATCTGGTTTGACGCCCGGCACCACGACAAGCTCAAGGCTAAAAATCTGGGTGACTCGATGTACCTGTTCTACCAGACAGCGTTCAATGTGTGGATCAGCCGCGTCGAGGACCATATCTCAGCCGCCGATGTGCCAGACTGGCGGGTCAAAGCCTTTGGCATTGACAGCGGCGCGGTCAGCGGTTTTATCGTGCGCCAGTCATGGACGGCCAGCGGTGAGCTGGCGGAGTTTTCCAACACCTGGTTTGACCCGCAGGTTTGCCGCTACTCTTCGCGACTTAGCGCCTGAGCACTCAAGCGCTTTGCTCAGGCCTTAGCAACCTCGTGCGCAGCCATCAACTCCAGCGCACGCACCAGCGCCGAATGGTCCAGGTCCTGCATGCCATTGGCGCTGCAAACCTGCATCAGCTGCGCAGCACCCGCCGTTTGCGGCAAAGCCACGCCCAGGGCGCGGGCTCCGCTGAGGGCCAGGCTCAAATCTTTTTGATGCAGACCAATGCGAAAGCCCGGGTTGAAGCTGCGCTTGATCATGCGCTCGCCATGCACTTCCAGGATGCGTGAAGAAGCAAAGCCGCCCATCAGGGCTTGCCTCACCTTGGCCGGGTCGGCACCGGCCTTGCTGGCGAACAGCAAAGCCTCACCCACGGCGGCAATGTTCAGCGCCACGATGATCTGGTTGGCCACCTTGCAGGTCTGGCCGTCGCCATTGCCGCCGACCAGCGTGATGTTTTTACCCATGA
>JBIKHX010000242.1:0-4074 GCA_044361945.1 Polaromonas sp.
ACATGAAGAACACGCCTATCAGCGCCGCGCATGCGTAAAGCGCCCAAAGTGCGGGGGTGAGGTAAATGGTGGCGATCGCGAGTGCCATGCCGCCGCAGCCAATCAGAAGCGGCAGGCGCACGCCGACTTTATCAATCCAGCGCCCGGCGGTGATCGCTAGGATCGCCGGTAGGATCGAAAACATAGCGAAGGTGATACCTACCTGCAAGGGCGAAGCGCCAAGGTCGATAGCGAACAGGGTAAGCAAGAGCTTTGCGCCTAGCGTACCCATGTGCGCTAGCATCACAATGATAATTAAACGGGTCAAAATCACCCCCCTCGCTTCCGAATGAGTCCACTAGCTGGTGCCCGGGGCCGGAATCGAACCGGCACGCCTCGCGGCGGGGGATTTTGAGTCCCCTGCGTCTACCAATTTCACCACCCGGGCAACGGATGCGAAGCCGTAAATTATGGCACAGTGCAGGCTATGAATTACCCAACTCTTGAAGACGCCGTTGGCAAAACGCCTTTGGTGGCATTGCAACGCATACAGGCCGGTGACAACCGGCAACGCCATAACGTCGTGCTGGGCAAGCTCGAGGGCAACAACCCGGCCGGCTCGGTGAAAGACCGGCCGGCGCTGTCGATGATCCGGCGTGCTGAAGAGCGCGGCGACATCCGGCCCGGTGACACCTTGATTGAAGCGACCTCCGGCAACACCGGCATTGCGCTGGCCATGGCGGCCGCCATCAAGGGCTACCGCATGGTGCTCATCATGCCGGAGGACTTGTCCATAGAGCGAGCCCAGACCATGAAGGCTTTTGGTGCAGAGCTCATCCTCACACCCAAGGCCGGCGGCATGGAAAGCGCGCGTGATCTGGCCGACCGCATGCAGGCCGAAGGCAAGGGCAGGGTGCTGGACCAGTTTGCCAACATGGACAACCCGCGCATTCACTTTGAGACCACCGGCCCCGAGATCTGGCAGGACACGGGCGGCAAGGTCACGCATTTCGTGAGCGCCATGGGCACCACCGGCACCATCACCGGCGTGTCGCGTTACCTCAAAGAAATGAACCCGGCCATTCAGATCGTGGGCGCCCAGCCCAGCGAGGGCTCGCGCATTCCGGGCATTCGCAAGTGGCCAGAGGCTTATCTGCCCAAGATTTATGACGCCAGCCACGTGGACCAACTGGTGCTGGTCAGCCAGCTTGATGCTGAAGACATGTGCCGGCGCATGGCCCGCGAAGAAGGCATCTTTGCCGGTATTTCAGCCGCGGGTGCCTGCTGGGTGGCGCAGGAAATTGCGCGCACTGTGCAAGACGCCGTGATCGTCTTCATCGTCTGCGACCGCGGTGACCGCTATTTATCGACCGGCGTGTTTCCGGCTTGAAGGGGGAATTGGCATGAGCACTGAATTTCGTTTTTGTCCCGCTTGCGCAGCACCCCTGACGCTGCAATCGCAGATGGAAGATGGCGGCGAAAAAGCCCGCCTGCGATGCACCGGCTGCGACTACACACACTGGAACAACCCCACCCCCGTGCTGGCGGCCGTGGTCGAGTACCAGGGCAAGATTTTGCTGGCACGCAACGCTGCCTGGACGGGCGAAAAATTTGCGCTGATCACCGGTTTCATGGAGGCGGGCGAAACACCCGAAGGCGGCATTGCCCGAGAGATCAGTGAAGAAACTAACCTTCAGACCAGCGCGCTCAAGCTGATCGGGGTGTATGACTTTCAGCGCATGAACCAAGTCATCATTGCCTACCATGCGGTGTGCCACGGCGAGGTGCGTTTGTCGCCGGAACTGGTCGATTACAGGCTCTATGCCTTTGAAGACGTGCTGTGCTGGCCGTCCGGCACCGGCTATGCGCTGGCTGAGTTTTTGACCTCACGCGGCCACGAGCCGACCTTTGTCGAATGGTCTAAACGCGAAGTGCCGGCCTGAACTGCTTAAAATCCGCTCAGTGCATCTATTCCCACCGCCAGGCACACCCAGCCCTGGGCTGAAAGATTTTTTCAATGAACATCGACAAAGAACTCGACACCCGCGGCCTGAACTGCCCGCTGCCGATACTCAAAGCCAAGAAGGCACTGGCCGAAATGACCACCGGCCAGTTGCTCAAAGTGGTGTCTACCGACGCCGGCTCAACCCGTGACTTTCAGGCTTTTGCCAAGCAAACCGGCAACGAGCTGGTCGAGCAGCAGTCTGCGGGCGGCGACTTTATCCACGTGCTCAAGCGCCGCTGAGCGGCCCCCGGCTCAAGCGCTGGTGCGCAAGCTGTCCAGGTAAGCCTTGAACTGCGCCCCCACTTCGGGGTGCTGCAATGCCAGCTCCACGGTGGCTTGTAAAAAGCCTTCTTTGCTGCCGCAGTCGTAGCGCTTGCCGCTGTACTCAAAGGCGTAAACGCTTTCGGTTTTCATCAAGCCGGCAATGCCGTCGGTGAGCTGGATCTCTCCGCCCACGCCGCCTGATTGCTGACGAATCTGCTCAAACACCGCAGGCGTCAAAATGTAGCGACCGGCCACGCCCATGCGCGAAGGTGCCACTTCAGGCGCCGGCTTTTCCACCATGCGCGACACCTTGATCAACCCCGGGCGCACCTTGTCACCGGCCACGATGCCGTAACGGCGCGTGTGCTCTGACGGTACTTCCTGCACGGCGATCACCGACTGCTTGAGCGCTTCAAACTGCGCCACCATCTGCGCCATGATGGGGGGTGTGCCCACCATCAAATCGTCGGCCAGCAGCACTGCAAAGGGTTCGTCGCCCACCAAGTGTTCAGCGCACAGCACCGCGTGGCCCAGGCCCAGTGAGCGCGGCTGGCGCACATAAGACATCAGCATGTCGTCGGGCACGATGGAGCGCAGCACGGTCAGCAGCACGCCTTTGTTGGCGGCCTGCAACTCGTTTTCGAGTTCGTAGGCAGTGTCAAAGTGGTCTTCAATGGCGCGCTTGTTGCGGCCGGTTACAAAGATCATGTGACGTATACCGGCGGCGTAAGCCTCTTCCACGGCGTACTGGATCAGCGGCTTGTCCACCACCGGCAGCATTTCTTTGGGCTGGGCCTTGGTGGCCGGTAAAAAACGGGTGCCCAGACCGGCCACTGGAAAGACGGCTTTTCTGACGGTGGTGCGTGCGCTCATGGGGTTCCTGAAATTAAATAAAGTGAAGGCGCAGCCATGCGGGTGTGCACTAGCCCAGACGTGCCAGTTGGGCGCGCAGCTTTTCCAGCGTGGCGCTGAAGTCGGCCATGCGGGTTTTTTCCTGCGCCAGCACGGCGGGCGGTGCCTTGGCCACAAAGGCTTCGTTGCTCAGGCGGGCGCCGGCCTTGACCAACTCGCCCTCGAGCCGCGTGACTTCCTTGCCCAGGCGGGCTTTTTCGGCGGCCACATCCACCTCGACAAACAGGCAGATGCGCGACTCGCCCACCATCGCCACCGGCGCGCCCTGCGCGGCCGTGGCCCAGGCGGCCTCGTCGTCAAACACCTTCAGGTCATTGAGCTTGGCCAGCGTCTTGATGACGGGCGCGGCCTTGCGCATGAAGTCTGCGTCACCCAGCACCAGTAGAGGCAAGCGCACGGCAGGCGAGACGTTCATCTCGCCGCGCAGGTTGCGGCAGGCGTCCACCAGCGTTTTGAGTTTGGTGACATGCGCTTCGGCTTGCGTGTCGATTTTTTCGGGCTGCGTGGTCGGGTACTTGGTCTGGCCCACAAAGCGGCCACCCAGGCCGGCCACCGGTGCGACTTTTTGCCAAAGCTCTTCAGTGATGAACGGAATCACCGGGTGCGCCAGACGCAAAATAGCTTCGAGCGTGCGGATCAGCGTGCGGCGCGTGGCGCGTTGTTCGGCCGGGCTGCCGTTTTGAATTTGCACCTTGGCAATTTCCAGGTACCAGTCGCAAAACTCGTCCCAGACAAACTGGTAAATGCTGCCGGCCACGTTGTCCAGCCGGTAGTCGGCAAAGCCCTTGGCCACGTCGGCTTCCACGCGTTGCAGCGTTGAGGCAATCCAGCGGTCGGCCTGCGAGAAAACCATGTAGTTGTGAAACTCGCCGCCGGGCTGGCATTGCGCCTTGGTGTGCTGTGCCAGGCCGCAG
>JBIKHX010000243.1:0-4044 GCA_044361945.1 Polaromonas sp.
AGAGCGCGAAGCGGTTGCTGAAAAATACCTGCACACTGTTGGTTTGAAGGGCTTTGAAAACAAGTACCCGCATGAACTCTCGGGCGGTATGCGTCAACGCGTTGGCCTGGCCCGTGCACTGGCCGTCAATGCCAAAGTGCTGCTGATGGACGAGCCTTTTTCAGCCGTTGATGAACAGACCCGCCGTAAATTCCAGGAAGACATGCTCAGCCTGGTGAAAAACGAGCAAAAAACTTTCATTTTTGTGACGCACAGCATTGAGGAAGCCGTTTACGTTTCGGATCGCATTGTCTTGCTGCACCGCCGGCCCAGCAGAGTGTCGGAAATCATTGAGCCGAAAATTGCCCGAAACGTTGATCCGGAGATGATCCGCCGCCAGCCAGAGTACCTGGATGCGGTTGAAAACATCTGGCAAAGCTTGAAGAAATTTTTGGATTGAGGTGAACCATGCTTTTCAAAGGTTACCGAATCCCGCTTTTTTCATCGCTCATCCTCTGGGCCGTGCTATGGGAAATAGTGGGTCATACCGAGTACGGATTGATTCTTCCGCCCCTGACCAAAATTTTTGAACGGATTATTGAGATTGTGCCCACGCCATCTTTTGCGACGGCGCTCTACATCACCGGCAAGGCCTTCCTGCTTGGCAATCTGATCGCCATTGGCGTGGGCGTGCCCATGGGCGTGCTGATGGGTCGCGTGAAGATTGCAGACACACTCATCCTGCCTTGGGTGAACCTGTTTTTGTCAGCCCCGCTATCGGCACTGGTGCCTGTGATCATGGTGCTGGCAGGTATTGGCGAGGTCACCATCGTATTGACGGTTGTGTTGTTTGCCATCTGGATCATCGCGCTCAATGCGCGTGCCGGTGTGTTGAACATACCGCCGTCTCTGGTGGAGATGTCCAGAAGCTTTGGTGCAACGCGTTACCAGTCTTTCGTCAATATCTATGTCTGGGCAGCGCTGCCTGAAATTTTGGCCGGCATACGTCTGGGCATGATCCGCGCTGTCAAGGGCGTGATCATCGGTCAACTGCTCATTTCAGTCGTTGGCTTCGGCACCTTGTTTGAGGTCTATGCATCGCACTTTCTCATGGAACATTTCTGGGCCTTGATTCTGGTGATCTTTTCTTTTGCATTCACCATCAATGAAGTTCTGGCCTGGACAGAACGCAAAATCAGTTATTACGCCTCCTCCCGTTAATTTTTTAAAGGAAATAAAAATATGTCCAACTCCAACACCAACTACGTCTTTGCCCCTCCAGCCACCGTGTCTGTCGGCGTGGTCGGCGAGTCAGCCCGCTATCCGGTTCGCCGCATTTACTGCGTGGGCCGCAACTACGCAGAACATGCACGCGAAATGGGCCATGACCCGGACCGTGAACTGCCATTTTTCTTTCAGAAAAATCCCGATAACCTGGTACTCAATAACCAGGATTTCCCCTACCCGACCATGACTAGCAACCTGCATCATGAAATTGAACTCGTGGTGGCCATGGGCCAAGGAGGCCGCGATATTACAGCGGCCAATGCGCTCGCTCATGTCTACGGCTACGCCTTGGGCATCGACCTGACGCGGCGCGACCTGCAAAACGAAGCTAAAAAAACCGGTCGTCCGTGGGAGATCGGTAAAGCTTTCGAACATTCGGCGCCGATGACAGACATCACGCCGGCGGCCAAGTCGGGCCACCTGAGCAAGGGTGCGATCTGGCTCAAAGTCAATGGTGAAGTGCGGCAGCAAAGCGATTTGACACAGCTGATCTGGAACATTCCGGAAATCATCGCCCACCTGTCAGCCATCTTCGAGTTGCGCGCCGGTGACCTGATCATGACCGGCACGCCAGCCGGCGTGGCAGCTGTCAAGCCCGGGGATGTCATGGAAGGCTACTGCGAAGGTGTTGGCACGATCATCACCAAAGTGGTTTAAGCTTTAAGCACAAAACGCATTGACTGACTCGAAGCCCTGCACAGTTCTTTTAACTGTGCAGGGCTTTTTTGCTGAAGTCTGAAGTTGCTGCAGGGCGGTAGACTCGCCTTCACATTCATTCCTACAAGCCCCCCATGCCTTTTGAACTCTTGCTGATCATTGAACTCGCCCTGCTCGGAATTTGCACCGGTTTTTTATCGGGTCTGATGGGAATAGGGGGGGGAATGATCATGACGCCTTTTCTCACCTTCTTGCTGACATCCAAAGGCTATCCGGATGAATACACCGTCAAGATTGCTGTTGCCACATCGTTGGCTACCATCTGCCTGACATCCCTATCATCTTTGCGCGCCCATCACAGCCGTGGTGCTGTGCTTTGGCCCATCGTGAAAGTGCTGGCGCCCGGTATTTTGCTGGGATCGCTGGTCGGTGCGCAACTGGCTGCAGCTTTACCTAACAAATTGCTGAGTATTCTTTTTGCCGTGTTCCTGGCATTTTCTGCGACGCAAATATT
This sequence comes from Polaromonas sp., assembly GCA_044361945.1. GTDB lineage: Bacteria > Pseudomonadota > Gammaproteobacteria > Burkholderiales > Burkholderiaceae_C > Polaromonas. Next base: position 2,438 of record JBIKHX010000243.1, read on the forward strand.
CTTGGACCGCAAACCTAAAGCCAGTCGCACCCTGCCCGGCCCGCTCGGCACCTTCGGCGTCGGATGGGTCATTGGCATGTTGTCTGCACTGGTGGGAGCTGGCGGCGCTTTTGTGTCGGTGCCCTTCATGACATGGTGTAACGTGAAGATTCATGATGCTGTGGGCACTGCTTCGGCCTTGGGCTTTCCCATCGCGCTGGGCGGCACGGTGGGTTATATCTGGGCGGGTTTGGACATGCCCAGCATGCCGCCGGGCTCATTAGGCTACTTGTACATGCCGGGGCTGATCGTCATTTCCATGGCCAGCGTCTGCACTGCACCCCTGGGCGCCAGAACAGCGCACCGTATGGACATACGACCATTGAAAAAAGTGCTCGCCGCTTTTCTTTACGTGCTTGCGGCTTACTTTCTGTTGCGGTAAAAGGCTTTGAAGTCTGCAAATGAGCAGGCAAATTACCGGTGTTAACCCTAGTTCGGCTTAAATAAATCTGCAATCTTGACCCGAATCAAGAGGGTTTAGATACGATCGGGAAGACCATGCAAGCCTGACACGCTCAGGTATGGGGATCTACAAAATTCCACTGCAAGATACGTTACACATCAATAGGGAGACAACGCAATGAAAACCAGATTTGCAAAAATGGGAAAACACTTGACAGCCGTTGCCGCTGTAGCCATCTCGGCTGCAGCCATGCTGGCTTCAACAGCACATGCGGCCTGGGAGCCTACCAAACCCGTTGAGTTTGTCGTGCCAGCCGGCACCGGCGGCGGCGCTGACCAGATGGCCCGCTTCATTCAAGGCGTTGTCATTAAGCACAAACTGATGTCGCAACCGATGATCGTCGTCAACAAGGCCGGCGGTGCGGGTGCAGAAGGTTTTCTGGATATCAAGGGCGCCAAGGGTGACCCGCACAAGATCGTCATCACACTGTCGAACCTGTTCACCACACCCATGGCCACCGGCGTGCCTTTCAGCTGGAAAGACATGACACCCGTTTCCATGTTGGCCCTTGACCAGTTTGTGCTGTGGGTCAATGCTGATACGCCCTATAAAACCGCAAAAGAATACATCGCCGCCGTCAAAGCTGCGGGCCCTTCGAAAATGAAAATGGGCGGCACTGGCTCCAAGCAGGAAGACCAGATCATCACGGTCGCCATTGAGAAAGCCACCGGTACCAAGTTCATTTATGTGCCATTTCAAGGCGGTGGTGCAGTGGCAGTCCAGCTGGTCGGCAAGCACATTGACTCGACGGTGAACAACCCGATTGAAGCTGTGGCCCAGTGGCGCGCAGGCTCGCTGCGGGCGCTTTGCGTGTTTGATGACAAGCGCATGAGCTACAAAGCCAAGGTGACTGACACCATGGCCTGGAGTGATATCCCAACATGTATGGAGTCGGGCATTCCGATGGACTACCAGATGCTGCGCGGCATTTTCATGCCTGCAGGTGTGACGGCTGATCAGCGTGCTTACTACGTTGAATTGATGCGCAAAATCCGCGCCACACCAGACTGGATTGACTTCATGGAAAAAGGTGCTTTCAACCAGACCACTATGTCAGGCGCCGAGTACGAAAAATGGGTTGCCGCTGCGGAAGCGACCCACCTGG
>JBIKHX010000244.1:0-4043 GCA_044361945.1 Polaromonas sp.
CATTCCCAGACGTTGGCGCCCATGTCATACAGCCCGTTGACGCCGGCCCGGGTGGCTCCGGCAGGCGCTGCGCGCGGCCAAGGGTCGGGCTCGCTGGTGTTGGCGCCTTGCGGGCTGTCGCCGGTGGTCCAGGGGTATGTTTTGCCTTTCACCCAGGGTTTTTCAGGTGCGTCGCGTAATTCGGTGAAGCCGGCGCTTTGCCATTCGGCGCCTGTCGGCAGGCGCCCGCCGGCCCAGCGGCAATAGGCCTGGGCTTCGGCAAAGTCCAGGTGCACCGCTGGCATATCCGCGCTGGCGGGCTGTCCATCGGGTGCGCGCCAGGACCAGCCGGGACGACGTTCCCAACCGGCACCGAATTCGAAACCGCCACCTTCTTTTTCGGCCCGGGTCACGGTGCCTGTGGCGCGCACGTAGCGATCAAATTGCCCGATGGTGACTTCTGTGCGGTCAATGGCAAAAGCCGACAGCCGAACTTTGTCGCCGACTTGGGCCAGCGCGGCGCTGGTGCAAAGCATCAAGCCGGCCAGGCTGGCTCGCCATGAGAAGTGTGCAATCGGGGCGTTCATGTTCAGCTCAGTCACAAATAAAAATGAAACATTGTGAAATGATGTTTGCCAGGGGCCTGCGCCTCATGGAAAGCCCTTACTCCGCATGCTCTTGGGCTTGAATCAAAGCGCTCAGGCAGGCCACAATAGGCCATGTCTTCTTTTGTACGTTACTTGCCCGCAAGCAGCCCGCTGGTGCTGGATTCACCCCACAGCGGCACCGACTATCCGGCCGATTTTCGGCATGTCTGTTCCTTGCCGGCTTTGCGCCGCACCGAAGACACGCATGTTGACAAGTTGTATGACTTTGCGCCGGCCCTGGGTGCGGCCTGGGTAGAAGCTTACTTTCCGCGCAGCTATCTGGATGCCAACCGCGACCTCACCGAGCTCGATGTCAACTTGCTCGACGGCCCCTGGCCGGGCGAGGTGGCTAGCGATCCGAAATTGCTGGCCAAGGTGCGGCTGGGCAAAGGTCTGATCTGGCGCATGACCGATGAGGGCGTTCCCCTGTATGAGCGCCAGCTCTCTGTGGCCGAGGTGCAGGCGCGCATTGCCAATTGCTGGCAGCCTTATCACGCGGCCGTCGCGCAAGCCATTGAGCAGGCTCATGCAGCGCATGGTTTTTGCGTTCACCTGAACTGCCATTCCATGCCGGCTGTCGCCGCCAGCCACGCCACGGATTTTCCCGGCCTGGCGCATGCCGACTTTGTGGTGGGCAACCGCGACCACAGCACCAGCAGCCCGGCACTGGCGCAATTGGTGTGTGAGCATCTGAGCGGGCTTGGCTACGATGTGTCGCTGAACCATCCCTACAAAGGTGTGGAACTGGTGCGCCGCTACAGCGATCCGGCCCGGCACCGGCACAGCCTGCAGATCGAGATCAACCGCAAGCTCTACATGGACGAGCGTTCGCTGGCCCTGAATGAGGGCTATGCGCCGCTCAAAGCCAGCTTGCGCTCGCTGATCGAGCTGCTGCTGGCGACTGACCCGCGTCAGCTCTGAGCGCTGTCAGGCTCCAACAAAAATCTCTTTATAAAGACAGAGCTCGAGATGGACCGTGTAGATGCCGTGGTGATTGGTGCGGGGGTGGTGGGCCTGGCCGTGGCCCGTGCGCTGGCTTTGCAGGGGCGTGAGGTTTGGGTGCTGGAAGCCGCCAATGCGATTGGCACCGGCACCAGCTCGCGCAACAGCGAAGTCATACATGCCGGCATTTACTACCCGCAAGGCTCGCTCAAAGCCAGGCTGTGTGTGGCGGGCAAGGCGCTGATGTACGCCTATGCCGCCGAGCGCGGCATTCCGCACCGTCGCTGCGGCAAGCTGATCGTGGCAACGCAGCCCGAGCAGGTGGCGCAGTTACAGGCTATCCGTCTCAAAGCCGCGGCCAACGGCGTGAATGACCTGGTGCTGCTCTCGCGTGAAGAAGCCCGGGCGCTGGAGCCGCAACTCGAATGTGTTGCGGCCCTTCATTCCCCCAGCACCGGCATTGTTGACAGCCATGCTTTCATGCTGGCGTTGCAGGGCGACCTTGAAAATGCCGGCGGACTGGTGGCCTTCAATTCGCCTTTAGCCTCGGCCCGGTGCAGCACAGACGGCATCACGCTGCAAACGCAAGACGGCACCGAGCTGCACGCTGGCGTGGTGGTTAACGCCGCCGGGCTGTATGCGCAGACGCTAGCCCAGCGCTTTGCCGGCTTGCCAGCCCAGCATGTGCCGCCCAGCTATTACGCCAAAGGCAATTACTTCACGCTGGCCGGCCGCGCACCCTTTCAGCGCTTGATTTACCCCGTGCCCGAGGCCGCTGGCATGGGCGTACACCTCACGCTGGACATGGGCGGACAGGCTAAGTTCGGGCCCGATGTGGAGTGGGTGAGCTCCCCCGAAGACCTGGTGGTGGACCCGACGCGTGGCGATGCTTTTTATGCCGAGGTGCGCAAATACTGGCCCGGTTTGCAAGACGGCGCGCTGGCGGCAGGCTATGCCGGCATACGCCCCAAGACGCAGGGGCCGGCCGAAGCAGCGGGTGACTTTGTGATTCAGGGGCCGGTTGAGCACGGGGTGGCCGGACTGGTCAATCTGTTCGGCATTGAGTCGCCGGGCCTGACCAGCTCGCTGGCGCTGGGCGCCCATGTGGCGGCTTTGCTGGCGCCTGCAACTTGAGGCCTCAGGCGTCCAGTCCCAGCGCCTGGTACACCCGCAGCGCCGCATAAGCGTCATTGGCCGCGTAGCTCAGCTGGGCCGGGGTCAGGTGCAGATTGGCCCAGTTGGAGGTGGTGGCCTTGCGTGACTTCAAAAAGCGCCGGTTAAACATCAGCGCCACCGCACCCCGCACCCCCATGTCCTTGCGGTAACCGCGTTCATGAAAGACGGCGTTGAGGTCCAGCACGCCCTGCAAGTCCACACCCAGCTTGCTGATGATGCGGCGCCGGTCATCGCCAAGTCCGAAGCCGGCCTTGATCAGTGTGGGCGACTCCAGCAACTGCGCCAACGCGGCGCGGCAACCCGCGTCGTTGAGCTGAAAAATATAGGCTTGATCCAGCGTGGAAAGCTGCACGATGTGCGGGCCGTCTGAGCTTTCGTTGCGCGCAAACGTAGGTTTGGACTCGGTGTCAAAGCCCAGCACTCTGGCCCCGGCCAAATCTTGCAGGGCCTGCTGCGCGTGGCTGGCGGTGGCCACCAGCTGAACCTGGTTCAGGGCGAGGCCGGCAAAAGGCTCGAGCAGGGCAATGGCTTCTTTGTCCGGGGTGGCAAGGCGTTCATTCATGGGTCAGGGGGCGGCTGCGCTTGAGCGAAAATAGAGCCTAGCTTACAGCGCGCCTCCATGGGCTTGGCGCCCGCCCCGATTTATTGACTGGACCCGCATGGCCACCGCCCAAAGCATCACCACAGACCACTACAAGCTGTTCCCGTCGCCACGCAATTTGCACCGGCTGATCTTCGAGCACGAAGTCTTTGTGCCGCACCCCTACATGCTGATCGACATGGACAGCTACTACCTCAAGGGCAAATTCAGCCTTTTCGCCGCCTGCCGGCTGGCTGACAACAAGATGGGTCAGCTGGTCACGCTGGAGCTGCCCGAGGACGAAGCCAAGTTCAAGCTGAAGTTTGTGCCTGATTGATCTCAGGCCAAGGCGCTGCTCAGCAGGCCTGTTGAATGGCGCTGGCGGCTTCTGTGACCAGTGCCGGGCCTTTGTAAATCAGCCCGGTGTAAATCTGCACCACGTCGGCACCGGCCTTGATCTTGGACACAGCATCGGCACCACTCATCACCCCACCCACGCCGATGATCGGAAAGCCCGTGCCCAATGCGGCGCGCAGCTGGCTGATGACCCGGTTACTGGCTTCGAGCACAGGCGCGCCGCTCAGGCCACCGGATTCTTCGGCATGCGCCATGCCCTTGACCGCCTCACGGCTGAGCGTGGTGTTGGTGGCAATCACGCCATCCATGGCGTGGCGCTTCAAGGTGGCGGCGATCACTTCAATCTGCGCCTCGTCCAGATC
>JBIKHX010000245.1:0-4029 GCA_044361945.1 Polaromonas sp.
TGAGCTTCATAGTTTTTGCGGATGGTGGCGATGCCGCGGTCCAGCGCGTCTTGCTTCATCTCAAGCATCTTGACAGGCATGCCGGCGTTAAGAAAATTCATGGCAATGCCGCCACCCATGGTGCCGGCGCCAATGACGGCGATGGACTGGATGGCGCGTTGGGGCGTGTCGGCGGGCACGTCAGCGATTTTGGAGGCAGCACGCTCGGCCATGAATAAATGGCGCAGCGCGCGGCTTTCCGGGGTCCACATCAGGTTAATAAACAGCTCACGCTCAAACAGCATGCCGTCTGCAAATTTTTTCTGGGTCGCGGCTTCCACGGCGTCCACGCACTTGGCGGGTGCCGGGTAGTTTTTGGCCATGCCCTTGACCATGTTGCGGGCGAACTGAAAGTAAGCATCGCCTTGCGGGTGGCGGCAGGGCAGATTGCGCACCAGCGGCAGTGGTCTGACGGCAGCCACTTCCTGGGCCAAGGCCAGGGCTTCGGCGGCCAGGGTGTCTAAGGACGCAGCCATCTTGTCAAAGAGTTTCTGGCCGGGGACCATGGCCAGCAATTCACTTTTGACCGGCTCGCCACTGACGATCATGTTGAGCGCCGGCTCCACGCCCAGCGTGCGCGGCAGGCGCTGCGTGCCGCCGGCACCGGGCAACAGGCCCAGCTTAACTTCGGGCAAGGCCACGCTGCAGCCCGGCGCGGCTATGCGGTAGTGGCAACCGAGCGCCAGCTCCAGCCCGCCGCCCATACAGACCGAGTGAATAGCTGCCACCACCGGCTTGGCCGAGTTCTCGACGGCCAAAATGACGCTGAGCAAGTTCGGTTCAGCCATGGCCTTGTCAGTGCCGAATTCCTTGATGTCGGCACCGCCCGAAAAAGCCTTGCCGGCACCGGTGATGACGATGGACTGCACGGTCGCATCTGCGTTGGCCTGCTGCAGTGCGTCAGTGACGGCGCGGCGCGTGACCATGCCCAGGCCGTTGACCGGCGCGTTGTCGAGCGTGATGACCGCCACGCTGCCGTGGACTTTGTAATGCGCTGTCATGTGAGAGTTCTTTCGTAAATAGAACGAGCGTTCTTTTTGGGTATTGTACGAAGCCCGGCCCGCTTGCAAGGCAAGCGCTAAAGCCTAAACCTCAAGCCATTCCTGGCGGGTGTTCGCATCGGCGCGCAAGGCTTCAGGGCTGCCCTCAAAAACAAGGCGGCCATGTCCCATCACCAAGACCCGGTCTGAAATCGCCATGGCGATGGTGAGCTTTTGCTCAATGAGCAAGACAGACACGCCACGCGCTTTGAGCGTTCCTAAAAACATACCGACTTGTTCAACGATTTTCGGCGCCAGGCCTTCAGTGGGTTCGTCAATGATGATCAATTCCGGGTCGCCCATCAAGGTGCGGCAGAGCGTGAGCATTTGCTGCTCGCCGCCAGACAACACACCGGCTTCGGTGTGCTGGCGTTCCCGCAGGCGCGGAAACATCTTGTACATGTCCTCAAAACTCCATTGGCTGGGCTTGCCGCTGCGCTTTTGGCCAAGCAGCAGATTTTGGTGCACGCTCAGTGTCGGAAAAATATCGCGGTTTTCAGGCACGTAGCCAATGCCTGCGTGAGCCACTTCAAAACTACGCAAACCGGCCAACTGCCGGCCCTTCCAGAGGATGTCACCTGTGCAATCCACCAGACCCATGATGGCTTTGGCCGTGGTGGATCGACCCGAGCCGTTGCGCCCCAGCAAGGCCACAATTTCACCAGGCTGAAGGATAAAACTGATACCGTGCAGCACATGACTTTTACCGTAAAAGGCTTGAAGGTTCTCAACTTTGAGCATGCTCAGTGCCCCCCGCTTTGCGCATCAGCAACCGCCGAGCCCAGGTAAGCCTCTTGAACGCGCGGATTGGCGCGTACGTTCTCGGGTAAGTCAAAGTCAATCACCTCGCCGTAAACCACAACGGCGATCTTGTCGGCCAGGCCGAACACCACGCCCATGTCGTGCTCCACAGTCAACAAAGTCTTGCCAATGGTGACCTCTTTGATCAGGCGGACAAAATCACGGCTTTCGCTGCGGCTCATGCCGGCGGTAGGTTCATCCAACAAAATGACGGGTGCACCACCGGCAATCGTGATGCCTATCTCCAGGGCACGCTGCTCCGAATAGGTGAGGTTGGCAGCCAGCATGTCGCGTTTTCTGTCCAGCTTGATCATGCTCATCAACTCCAAGGTGCGTTCGTTCGCGTCCTTCAGATCGGCCAGAAACTTCCAGAAACTGTACTTGTAGCCCATGCTCCAAAGCAAGCCGCAACGCAGGTTTTCAAACACGCTTAGCTTGGGGAAAACATGGGTGATCTGGAAGCTGCGGCTCAGTCCCGCCCGGTTGATCTCATAGGGTTGTTGGCCATCAATGCGCTGACCATTGAGCAGCACTTGGCCGCTGCTGGGCGCAAAGCGGCCGCTGATCAAGTTGAACAAGGTCGACTTGCCGGCGCCGTTAGGCCCGATGATGCCGATCCGCTCGCCGGGGTGCACAGCCAGGTTAACGCCGCGGATGATTTCGGTTTTACCAAAGCTCTTGCGCAGGTCTTTGAGCTCAAGCGAGAAGTTAGCAGGGGTCTGGCTCATAGGAGATCCCGACCCTTAGTGTCTTCTTCGATGCGCTCCTGGATGTCATTCCATTCGCGCAAGAACTGCCGGCGCAGCAGTTCAAACAAGCCCAAACCGGTCAGCATGACAAAGACCGAACCGAACCAGCTGTTCATGTCACCGGCATTGAAAGGAACACCTAAAAAGAGCAGTTGCGGGCCCACGGCGCTGCCCAGTTGCAAGTGGTAAACCATTTCAATCAAGACCGCCGCGCCGGTCAGCACCACCAGAGCGCAGACGCCCAGACCCAGGTAGCTGACCCAGATTTGACGCAGTCGCCCGTATTTGGCCAGGCGCAGGTTCATCATGATCAGGCTGGCAATACCCCCCGGGGCGTACATGACCATGAAAATAAAGATCAGGCCCAGGTACAAAAGCCAGGCTTTGGTGAATTCAGACAAAAGCACAAAGGCCAGTACCATCAAAATGCCGCCAATGATGGGGCCGAAAAAGAAGGTCGCTCCGCCCAAAAAGGTAAAGAGCAAATAAGCCCCTGAGCGAGCCGTGCCCACCACTTCGGCCGTCACGATCTCAAAGTTCAAAGCACCCAAGCCACCCGCAATGCCGGCAAAAAAACCGGCCAGGATAAAAGCGATATAGCGGACCATACGGGTGTTGTAGCCCACAAACTCGACCCGCTCGGGGTTGTCGCGCACCGCGTTGAGCATGCGGCCCAGCGGCGTTCGCGTGAAAGCGAACATGGCAGCCACAGACAAAAATGTGTAGACCGCAATCAAGTAGTAAACCTGGAGCGGCGGGCCAAAGCTGATGCCCGCACGCACTGGCCCGGCAACACGGTTACCCGAGACACCCCCCTCGCCGCCAAAAAACTCCGGGATCATGAGAGACAAGGCAAACACCAGTTCACCCAAGCCCAAAGTGATCATGGCAAAAGTGGTGCCAGACTTGCGCGTGCTCACATAACCGAACAAGACCGCAAAGCCAATGCCCGCAAGACCGCCCACCAAAGGCAACAGCGATACCGGCAGCGGCAGACCTTCACCAATGCGATTGAGCGCATGCATGGTCAAAAAAGAACCCAGACCGGTGTAGACCGCATGGCCAAAGCTGAGCATGCCGCCCTGCCCCAGCAGCATGTTGTAGGACAGGCAGGCAATGATGGCAATGCCCATTTGAGTGAGCACCGTGGTGCCCAGACCGCTTGTGAAAATATGCGGCGCACCTGCCAGCACCAGCGCAAACAAGCTCCAGATCAACCAGCGCCCGACGTTGGCAGGTTTGTATTCGTAATGGGTGTTCACAGGATCAACCTTCCCGCTTACCCAACAAGCCACGCGGCCTGAAGATCAGTATCAGTACCAGGAAAAGATAGGGCAAGATGGGCGCGACCTGCGCCAGGGTGAGCTTGAGGTAGGAGTTACCCAAGCTGGCAGGCCCCA
>JBIKHX010000246.1:0-4010 GCA_044361945.1 Polaromonas sp.
ACTTTGATAAGCTTGGAGCACCACGTCTGGTATGAACCTCAACCTCACGAACCGCCTAGTGCGGACCCGCATGCTAGGTGGTGTGGCAGGGGCGCAGTCATGTTGACTGCCCCCTATGCCGATGGGCTTTCATGTTTTTGCCACCCTGTAGACCTGCCCGGGTTGTGGTTGATCAATTTACTGTACTATTACCCACTCACCCCTTGAGGAGTCTTCCATGAGCGCAGTTGCCGAGAACATCCAGACCGAGATGCCCCATCCGTTTGTCTTTACTGACAGCGCCGCCACCAAGGTGGCAGACCTGATTGCCGAAGAAGGCAACCCGGAGCTCAAGCTGCGTGTGTTCGTTCAGGGCGGCGGTTGCTCGGGCTTTCAGTACGGATTCACTTTCGACGAGATCACCAACGAAGACGACACCACCATGACCAAAAACGGTGTTTCGCTGCTGATCGACGCCATGAGCTACCAGTACCTGGTCGGCGCAGAAATCGACTACAAAGACGACCTCGAAGGCGCCCAGTTCGTCATCAAGAACCCGAACGCTACCAGCACCTGCGGCTGCGGCTCGAGCTTTTCAACCTGATTTTTGCGCACGGGCTGCCTGGGCAGCACACAAAAAAGGGGCCCGATAAGGGCCCTTTTTGTTTGGCGTTCTCGCTTTGCGAGCCGGCCTCAAGGCAAGAAGGGCGGTGCTCTGTGCAAAGCGCCCAGCACCCTCGGGCCTTTGGCGCCGGTCACCGCCACCAGGTTGCCGGGCTGCTTGAGCGTGAAGGCTTGTGCCAGCCAGGCAAAAGCGGCAGCTTCTACCTGCAAGGGCGGCAAGCCGCGAGCTTGTGTGCTCAGCACCTGCACATCCGGCAGCGTCAGCGCCAACTGGCGCATCAGCTCGGTGTTCAGGGCGCCACCTCCGCACACCAGCAACTGCGCAGCACCAGGCAGGTGCTGGCGCAAGTCTTGGGCGCAAGTCAGCGCTGTCAGCGCCGTCAGGCTGGCCTGCACATCGACCGCGGGCACAGATTCAAAGCCGTTTAATTGCAGTGCCAGCCAGTCCGGGTTGAACAGGTCACGGCCTGTGCTTTTAGGTGGTGTTTGCTGAAAATAGGGCGCTTGGCGCAGCCGGGCCAACAGCGCAGTGTGCGCTTGCCCTGAAGCCGCCCAGGCGCCCGCATCGTCAAAAGGCCGGCCGGTGTGGCGCTGGCACCAAAAATCCAGCAAGGCATTGCCGGGGCCGCAGTCAAAGCCTTGCACAGTGCCGCCAGCCGGCAGCAAGCTGATGTTACTGATGCCGCCTATGTTGAGCACCGCCCTGGACTGGGCAGCGTCGGCCCACAAAGCCGCGTGAAAGGCCGGAACCAAGGGTGCGCCCTGGCCGCCGGCCGCCACGTCAGCGTTGCGGAAGTCGGCAATCACGTCGATGCCGGTGAGCTCGGCCAGCAGCGCCGGGTTGTTCAACTGCAGTGTGTAGCCAGTGCCAAAGGCTTGCGGTTGGTGCCTTACAGTTTGGCCGTGAGCGCCTATGGCGGTGATGTCTTGGCGATGAATGCCTTGAACTGCGGCAATTTGCAGCAAATGCTCAACCACTCGGGCATAGACGCCAGCCAATTGCTTGGCTGCCAGCGCGGCGCGGTGAAGTTCATTGTGGCCGGGGCTGTTGAGCGCAAGCAGTTCGGCCTTGAAATCCGCCTCAAAAGGCTCGCTGGCCGCAGCCCGTACCAGGCTGGGCGCATCGGGCGACAAATCGGCAATCACGCCATCCACGCCGTCGAGCGAGGTGCCCGACATCAAGCCAATGAAAAATGCAGACATGCGTCAAAGCCAGGGCGGTTGCGCCTGGCCAGGGCTCATTCGGCGCGGCTTTGGCCGATGACGGTGGCGGCTTGCAGAAGTTCGCGAGCGTTGGCAGCGAGCTTCTTGAACGCCGGCATGCTGGCTTCCGGCAGCGGAATAGATTCGCTTTGCCGCGCCAGCTGGGTCGGGTCCTGGTGTTTGCCATTGACCCTGAATTCAAAATGCAGGTGCGGCCCCGTTGCCCAACCGGTGGCGCCTACGGCACCCAAGCTCTGGCCTTGGCTGACTCTGGCGCCGCGCTGCACGCTGATGCGGCTCAGGTGCGCATAGACAGTGGTGTGGCCACTGCGGTGGTCAACAAACACGACATTGCCGAAACCTCCTTGTGAGCCGGCAAAAGTCACCACGCCATCACCCACGACGCGAACCGGCGTGCCGGTGGGGGCTGCGTAATCCACGCCCAGATGAGCCCGCCAGGTTTGCAAGATGGGGTGAAAACGCATCTTGAAGCCGCTGCTCATGCGCGAGAACTCCATGGGCGATGCCAAGTAGGCCTTGCGCAGGCTTTGTCCGTCGAGCGTGTAATACGAGCCCTTGACCAGCTTGCGCTGGGCGGCAGCCGGAGTGCCGGGCACTGCCGGTGTCTGCATGGCCGGGTCAGTGAACCAGACGGCCTGGAAAGATTTGCCGTTGTTGATGAACTCAGCGTTCAGCACTTTGCCGGTTTTGAGCGCTTCGCCGTCGGCTTCAAGAGACTCATAAAACACGCTGAAACGGTCACCCTTGCGCAGGCTGCGGTGAAAGTCGATGTCGCCCGAAAAGATGCCAGCGATTTGCGAGGCCACAGCGTCCGGGATATGGGCTTCGTCGGTGGCGGCAAACAGCGAGGTTTTGATGACACCACTGGCCACCCGGGTCGACACGCTGTAGGCAGCTGTTTCTATCCGGGAGCTGAAAGTTCTGCCAACGCGCTCGATCACCAGTCGCTGAAAGTGCGTGTCGTCGTCAGTGGCCCAACGCATCGCCATCTTGAGCAGTTGCTGATCGTGGGTGGTTTCTGCGGTTAAGGTTTTGCCGGCCCGGCCCACCAGCAAAGAACGCGCCAGTGTGTCGCTGCGCAAGAAGGCTGCGGCCGACGGGTCGTCAATACCAAGCCGGCGCAGCAGGCTTTCGGCGGTGTCCGAGCTGCGGCTGACTTCGGTGCGATAAAGGTTAAGACGTTGGTCTGAAAGCGATTCTTTGCCAGCCTGCCAGGGCAGGGCTTGCACCGTTTCAACCACCTGGGTGACAGGCAGGTCAGCAGCGTCGGGCGCCAAGGGGACCAGGCCGAAGGCCGTGACGCCGGTGCCCAGCAGAACAACAGCCAGCGTAGCGCCAATGCGCCTGGGGTGGCGCGCCAGCATGGCCAGCATCAGTTTGCTGCTTTGCCAGACTTGCGAGACGTAATGATGAAGACCGTCAGTACTCAAAACAATAGATTCCAGACAGACTGCACATCACAAGCCAAAAGGCAGGTGATGGCAAAAAACGCAATAGGCAACCAAGGGCTGCGGCGACAATTCGATGGTGCGGATCAGCAAGTAGCGCGCCAATCTAGAATTGCTACCTGCGGCTGATCTCAAAGCAAGTTCAGGATTATAGCCACCCGAAAAGCCCGAAATATAACGAAAACCCTTATGAATCAAGCGCTTTCCTCCACTTCGCCCCTGCCTGACGCTGTTCAGCAAGCACTGGCCGTGACCCTGCGCGGCTGTGAAGAGTTGATTCCGCAGGCCGAATGGGTGAAAAAACTGACCCGTTCTGAGGCCACCGGCCAGCCGCTGCGCATCAAATTGGGGCTGGACCCGACCGCCCCCGACATCCACATCGGCCACACGGTGGTGCTCAACAAGATGCGCCAGCTGCAAGACCTGGGGCATCAGGTGATTTTTCTCATCGGCGACTTCACCAGCCTGATTGGCGACCCTTCCGGGCGCAACAGCACCCGCCCGCCTTTGACCCCCGAGCAGATCAAGGCCAACGCCGAAACTTACTACCGCCAGGCCAGCCTGGTGCTGGACCCGGCCAAAACCGAGATCCGCTACAACAGCGAGTGGAGCCTACCCTTGGGTGCGATGGGCATGATCCAACTCGCTGCCAAATACACCGTGGCGCGCATGATGGAGCGCAACGACTTCCATGACCGTTTCAAAGCGGGAACACCCATCAGCGTGCATGAATTT
>JBIKHX010000247.1:0-3996 GCA_044361945.1 Polaromonas sp.
TTTGAGCTGGCCAAGCGCCTGGAGTCGCATGCCAAGAGCATGGTGGTGCCGGCCACTTTGTTTGAGAATTTCGGCTTCAACTACATCGGCCCCATTGACGGCCACGACCTCGAATCGCTGGTCCCCACGCTGGAAAACATCCGTCAGCTCAAGGGCCCGCAGTTTTTGCACGTGGTGACCAAAAAAGGCCAGGGCTACAAGCTCGCCGAGGCCGACCCGGTGGCCTACCACGGCCCCGGTAAGTTTGACCCGGCCATAGGGCTGCAAAAATCCGCCCTACCTGCCAAGCAGACCTTCACGCAGGTCTTCGGCCGCTGGCTGTGCGACATGGCCGAGCAGGACCCGCGCCTGGTGGGCATCACGCCGGCCATGCGCGAAGGCTCGGGCATGGTGGAGTTTCACCAGCGTTTCCCCGGCCGCTATTACGACGTCGGCATTGCCGAGCAACACGCGGTGACCTTTGCCGCCGGCATGGCCTGTGAAGGGCTCAAGCCGGTGGTGGCGATTTACTCGACCTTTTTGCAGCGTGGCTATGACCAGCTGATTCACGACGTCGCCCTGCAAAACCTGCCCGTGGTGTTTGCCCTGGACCGCGCCGGCCTGGTCGGCGCCGATGGTGCAACGCACGCCGGTGCATATGACATTGCTTTTTTGCGTTGCATCCCCAACATGAGCATTGCCTGCCCGGCCGACGAGAACGAGTGCCGCAAGTTACTGACAACGGCGTTTGAGCAAAACCACCCGGTGGCTGTTCGCTACCCCCGTGGCGCCGGTGCCGGCGTGGCCAGCGAGCCTGGGCTGCAAGCGCTGCCTTTTGCACGGGCTGAAGTGCGCCGTCAGGGTGCCGGCCTGGCCATCCTGGCCTTTGGCACTTTGCTCTACCCGGCCCTGGCAGCCGCAGAAAAACTCGGCGCCACCGTGGTCAACATGCGCTGGGCCAAACCGCTGGACACGGCCTTGCTGCTTGAAGTGGCGGCCACACACCAAGCCCTGGTCACGGTAGAAGACGCCTGCCTGATGGGTGGCGCCGGCAGTGCCGTGAGCGAAGCCTTGTTGCAAGCCGGCGTTCACAAGCCCTTGCTGCAGCTGGGACTCAAGGATGAATTCACCGAGCATGGTGATGTGGCTGCGCTGATGGCCCTGCAAGGGCTGGATGCCGCCGGCATAGAAGCCACGGTGATGGCCCGTTTTGCAGCTTACTTGCCTGAGCGGGCCGCCAAAGTGGTTCTGAAGTCGGTCGCATGAAGCTTGACCTCAACAACGGCCTGCCGCTGGCAAACAGCTTGACGGCCATGCCTGATGTGCAGGCCAGAGCGGATGTGCGCGACATGCCGATCCAGCGCGTGGGCATCAAGTCGCTGCGTTACCCGCTGAGCGTGATGGTCGCCGGCAAACTGCAAGCCACGGTGGGCCACTGGACGCTGGACGTGGCGCTCAGCGCCCAGAAAAAGGGCGCCCACATGTCGCGCCTGATCGCCTGGCTCGAGTCCCTGGAAGTCAGGGGCGTTCCCCTCACTGCCCCCTTGTTGAGTGCCGAAATCAAAGCCATGCTGACGCTTTTAGAAGCCGAGGACGGTCGCATCGAGGTGAGTTTTCCGTTTTTTGTGCGCAAAGCCGCGCCGGTGTCGGGCTTGCAAAGCCTGATGGAGTACGACGGCCAATGGATCGCTGAGCACCGTGACGGCCAGACCCGCTTGAGTTTGCAAGCCGTGGTCCCTGTCAAGTCGCTGTGCCCATGCTCCAAAGAGGTCTCAGACAATGGCGCGCACAACCAGCGCTCATTCATCAGCATGCGTGTTGAACTGCGTGACCCTGCTTTGCCCATGGATTTAAGCGAGCTGGTGCGCGTGGCCGAAAATAATGCCTCCAGCGAGCTCTGGGGCCTGCTCAAACGGGAGGACGAAAAATGGGTCACAGAGCATGCGTATGCCAACCCTAAATTTGTGGAAGACCTGATTCGCGACGTGGCCGTGGCGCTCGAGGCCGACACCCGCATCGGCAGCTACCGGGTCGAGGTGGTCAACCACGAATCGATTCATGCGCATGACGCCTACGCCCTGATTGAGCGTCAGCGCTAGGCTGCAAAGACCAAACCGGTCAATTTGCAGCCCTTTTTTCAGGGGTAAACACCGGTTTTTTCACGGGTAAGCACCAATACCTTTGGCTGTCTATCTCTTAAAATACAGCGTTTGTAACAATTAAGGAGTTTCTTATGGACCGTCGTCTCGTCATCAAAAATGCAGGTATCGCGGGTGTTCTCGCGGCCGGCGTTGCCCCTGCTGTGCAGGCTCAGGCCCCGGCTGCCAATATCCGCTGGCGCCTGGCTTCCAGCTTTCCTAAAGCTCTGGACACAATTTACGGCGCAGCTGAAACATTTGCCAAAAAAGTCGGCGAAATGTCCGGCGGCAAGTTTGTTATCACTGTGCATGCCGGCGGCGAACTGATGCCAGCTTTCGGTGTGGTGGACGGCGTGCAGAACGGCACCGTTGAAATGGCCCACACAGCGCCTTACTACTTCTTCGGCAAAGACGAGACTTTTGCCCTCGGTTGCGCCATCCCCTTCGGCCTGAACAGCCGCCAGATGACCGCCTGGATGTACCACGGCAACGGCGGCAAGCTGATGCGCGAGTTCTACGCCAAGTACAACATGGTCAATTTTCCCATGGGCAATACGGGCGCTCAGATGGGCGGCTGGTATCGCAAGCAAATCAAGTCGGTCAAAGACATCAAGGGCCTGAAATTCCGCGTTGGCGGCTTTGCCGGCAAGGTGATCGAGCGCATGGGCGGCGTGCCGCAAAACATCCCGGGCGGTGAGATCTACACCGCGCTGGAAAAAGGCACCATCGATGCGGCCGAGTGGGTCGGTCCTTATGACGACCAGAAACTTGGCTTTTATAAGGTGGCTCCCTTTTACCATTACCCCGGCTGGTGGGAGGGTGGTCCTCAGCTCGATCTATACATCAACAACAAGGCTTTTGAGGGTCTGTCACCTGATAACAAAGTCATCGTTGAGGCCGCTGCCGCTTTCGCCCACGTCGATATGCAAGCCAAGTACGACGCTCGCAACCCGGCTGCCCTCAAGCAACTGGTGGCTCAAAAAGCCAAAGTGCTGCCTTTCCCCAAGGACGTGATGGACCTGGCCTACAAAGAGTCAATGGCTCTGTACGCTGAAATCAGCGCCAAAAACCCCAACTGGAAAAAAGTTTACGACGACTACTCTGATTTCCGTAAAGAGCAAAACCTCTGGTTCCGTTTCACGGAAGCGCGTTTCGACACCTTCATGCAGGCCCAAAAGCTGTAAGCAGTCGAGTCTCTGCTAGCCAAGTAAAAAGCCCCGCAATGCGGGGCTTTTTTTATGCCCGCTGCGAAGCGGACGTACCTTTTCAAGCCCTCAAGGCTTCTTCTTGCCAGCGCCTTTGGCGACATCGTCCATGAGGGCTTTCATGGGGTCGTCATCCTCGGCCTTGCTGGCCTCCGCCGCGGTTTCTTCGGCAGACTTTTCAGTGTCCGTTGTCGGGTCGGTGGCCTCAGCAGTGGGCATTTCAAGCTGCTGCATGATCTGCTCTGCGCTCAGATCTTTGTCTTTGGAGATACCGCCGGTGACGAGTACAGGGAAGACAATGACCGCCACCACCATGATCAGCTGCAAGATGATGAAGGCGATGGAGCCCTTGTAGATCTCGCTGGTTTTGACCGAGGGAATCAGCTGGCCGGTGACGCGGTCCTTGTAGTCAAACTTGGCTGCCACGCTGCGCAGGTAAAACAGTGCAAAGCCAAAGGGCGGCGTCAGGAATGAAGTCTGCAGATTCATCGCGATGATCACGCCAAACCAGATCATGGCCTGGTCAGCCGTCATGCCGGGCACCAGGCCGGGCAGGATCTTCTCGGCCACCGGGGCCAGCAGTGGGATCACGATGAAGGCGATCTCGAAGAAGTCAATGAAGCAGCCCAGAACGAACACCAGAATGTTCACCACCACCAGAAAGCCCCAGGCGC
>JBIKHX010000248.1:0-3992 GCA_044361945.1 Polaromonas sp.
CGGGTTTGCAAGGTATCGTCCCGCGCAAAGGTAAAGCGCGAAACCACCACAATTTGCTCGGCTTGGCGCAGCATGCCGGGTGTGAAGCGCTCAAAGGGTCCGGCCCGCGCGGCAATGCTTTGCGCTTGCCGGTCCAGCTGGGCATTGCCCGAGCTTTTCAGCACTTCGCTGGCCAGCAACTGACCGGCCGAGTTGACAGTCAGTGCCAGTGTCAATTCGCCATACAGTTTTTCGCCAGCGTGAACTGGAAACGCAGCGGTGCCCAGCCGTTCAATTTTGCGCCGCAAGCGGTCGTAGTACGCCGCATAGGCTTCCTCCCGCGTGGCCGGACTGATGTAGCGTTTTTGCGGCCGCTCGTTCTCCTGGCTGATGCGTTTGTCAATCTCACCCAGGATGTTCATCAGTTGACGGCGTTTTTCTTCGCGCGCAGCGTCCGCAGGGTCTTTGGATAAACGCGCTAATTCGGGGGGCGGCAGTTCGGCCAGTTGCTGCTTGATCTGGGTCAGCAGTTGCATTTGCTGCGCCAGGAGTTTGTCTATTTCACGCTGCGCGGCATCAGCCGCTTGGCCCAGCTCGGTCTGCGCTGCCGGGGGCAGGGGTGAGCTGGCACGGCCTTTGTCCAGCGTGCCGCCGCCGGCCAGCGAAAACTGTGCAATTGCTTTGGCCTTGTCGGGTTTGGCCTTGGTCTGGCTGTTGACCAGAATCACTTCCAGCGGAGCATCTTCAAACAGCCGCTCAAAACGCACCGGGTCGGCCAGCCGCAAGGCTAGCAGCAGACCATGCAGCGCCAGCGAAATGCCCAGCGCCAGTTGCAAAGTGCTGGGACGCTTCAAGCTCTGATGCTCCAGCCGGCCGCAGACATCAGGCCGCGGGCGCGTCGCCGGGCGATTCAAGCTCGGGCTCGCTCATGTCCACTGCGATGGATATCGGTCCGGCAGCTAACTCTTCGCCGCCATCAAGTTCGTCCTCCAGTTCCGCGTCTTCGGGCTCAGCGTCCAGCCGCTCGATCACGGTGCTGTGCACATCCAGCGTGATCTGGTCAATCTCGCCCAGGCGCACGCGCACCCGCGCGCCGCGCGGCAAACCCTGCGCACCGGCGGCCGGTAAGACCAGGGGCAGCTCGTCGGCGCGCACCAGGGTGTCTTTGAAAGCCGTTGCAGTGAGCTCGGTGATACCGTTTTGCTGCAGGTACTTGAGCGTCCAGTAGCGTTCGATGCCGGCCTGAAAACCGTTGTAGGCGCTGTAGGCAGCGTCAAAGCTTGAGATGATGGCAAATAAATCGGTGTCCTTGGGTTTGAAGGGCGCCACCAGCGCGGCGGTGCGGCCGTTGCGCACGCAGGCGATCAGCTGCCACTGGTTGACCAGGTCCACATAGCGGCGCAGCGGTGAAGTGCTCCAGGCATAACTTTTCACGCCTAGGCCGGCATGTGGCAAAGCCCGCGTGCCCATGCGCACTTTGACGCCGGGCGCCATGCTGGCCTGGCTGCGGTAAATGCCCGGCACGCCGTGCTCGGCCAGCCACTCGCCCCAGGTGCTGTTGGCCAGAATCATGGCCTCGGCCACGATCAGGTCCAGCGGTGCGCCGCGTTGGCGGGTGCTGATGTTGACTGGCTCGTCGCCCTGCGGTTCGCCGCCGCCCGCGTTGTCGAGCTTGAAGTTGTAGTCCGGGCGGTTGAAGTTTTCGGGCTTGCCGCGTACCACTTCGCGCTGCGCTTTGAGCGCGCGCGCCAGCCGGTGCAAAAAGCTCAGCTCCGGCCCCCAGGCGACATCGGCCGCGGGCGCGCCTGCGGCCACGGCGTCTTCAAAAAACGCTTCGGTGAAAACGGTGTCGAGCTTGTCGTGGCGCAGGTTGCTGGCAATCGGCACCATTTCCAAGCGGGTCACGCTCTGGCTGATCGCCAAGGTGCTTTCGTCGATCGTGACATACAGCGACAGCGCCGGGCAATTACGCCCTTCTTGCAGTGTGTAGCTTTGCACCACTTCGTCGGGCAGCATGGTCAGCTTGTAGCCGGGCATGTAAACGGTGGACAGCCGGGCGCGGCCTAGCAGGTCGATGGCGCTGCCCGGCTGCACCGCCAGGCCGGGCGCAGCGATATGAATGCCGAGCGTGACCGTGCCGCTGCCCAGGCCCTGGACCGACAGCGCATCGTCAATCTCTGTGGTGCTGGAGTCGTCGATAGAAAAAGCCCGCACGTCGGCCAGCGGCAGTTCCTCCTTAGCGACGGGCGCCTGCAAGGCCGGGAAGGTCGTGCCCTTGGGGAAGTTCTCAAACAAAAAGCGCTTCCAGTGAAACTGGTAAGCCGAGGTGATGGCGCCTGCGCGTTGCAGCAAGTCCAGCGGCTGCAAGTGGCTGGCGCGCGCCGCCTCGACCACCGCTTTGTATTCGGCGCTGTTCTTGTCGGGCTTGAAAAGGATTTTGTAGAGTTGCTCACGCACGGGTGCCGGACATTGGCCCTGGGCCAGTTCTTCGGCCCAGGCGCTGATTTGGGCGACCAGCAGCTTTTTCTTTTCAATGCCGGCCAGCGCCAGTTGCAAGATGTCGGCAGGTGCTTTCTTGAAGCGACCCTTGCCGGCGCGCCTGAAGTAATGCGGCGCTTCAAACAGGCGAAACAGGGCAGCCGCCTGTTGCTCCAGACTGGCGGCCTGGCTGGGGTCGGCGCTGAAGTAGTCGCGCGCCAGGTCGGCAAAGCTAAATTCCTCGTCGCTGGCAAATTCCCAGGCCAGGTCCAGGTCAATCTCCAGGCTCAGTAACTGGCCGCGCGCCAGCAGTTCAGCAGGCGCAGGTTTTTCAAACTTAAGCAGGGCGTTGGCCGCTTTGACCTTGACGCGCTTGCCCGAGTCGAGTTCAACCTGCAAAGAGGCGTCAGACTCGGACAGGATGCGGCCGGCCAGAAACTTGCCGGCTTCTTCAAACAATGTGTGCATGAGATCAATTGTCCCATGGGCTTGCCGGCACGCCGGGCCGCTTCAGGCCAGCGCAAGAAAGCGCAGAACGCCCGCCAGGTGCGCGTCAAAGTCGCTCAGGGCGTGGTCACCGCCCTCGAGCAGCTGGCCTTGTGAGCCGGCGTAGCGGGCGCTCATTTCGCGCCAGTCCAGCAGCTCATCGCCTTTGGCGATCAGGGTGTAAAAACGTTCCGGGCGGCTCAACGTTCCGGCATCAAGATCGCGCAGCTCCTGCACGAATTCGGGCTGGAAAAAGAAAGTTTCTTGCGGTGAGTGCCAGGCGCTTTGCAAGCCGATGTGGCTTGCCAGATCGCGCGCCGGCTGGACCGCCGGGTTCAGCAGCACGGCCGGGCAGCCCGTTCGGGCGGCAATCCAGGTGGCATAAAAGCCGCCCAGCGAAGAGCCCACCACCGCCATGCTGGCCTGGGGCCAGCCGGCGATGCCGGCCATGAGCATCGCCATGGCCTGACGCGGCGAGGGCGGCAACTGCGGACACCACCAGTGCACGGCAGGGTGACTGGCTTGCACAGCGGCGGCCATTTTCACAGCCTTGGCAGAAAGCGGCGAAGAACGAAAGCCGTGTAAATACAGCAAATGGGTCACGGTCATGCCCGGATGTTAGCGCTTGGCTGACGGATAATTCAGCCATGGCAGCCGTATTTGACAAACCTTCACTGTTGCGCCGCGTCGCCCCTTGGGTAGAGGGTTTCGACGGACCCTTGGCGTTTGCGGTGTTTCTGCTCGCCTCTGCTGGGCTGCTGATCATGTACTCCTCGGGCTATGACCACGGCACCCGCTTTGTGGACCACGGCCGCAATATGTTGATTGCCGGCGCCATCATGTTCGTGGTGGCGCAAATACCGCCGCAGCGCCTGATGGCTTTTGCTGTGCCTGTGTATGTCGTGGGCGTGGCGCTTTTAGTGGCCGTGGCGGTGTTTGGCCTGACCAAAAAAGGGGCCAAGCGCTGGATCAATCTGGGGGTGGTGATTCAGCCCAGTGAAATCATGAAGATCGCCATGCCACTGATGCTGGCCTGGTGGTTTCAAAAG
>JBIKHX010000249.1:0-3983 GCA_044361945.1 Polaromonas sp.
ATTAGCACCTACGCCGTGAGGCTCGAAGGCGACGACGTTTTCGTTACACTCCGGGCTTAATGACCGTCACGCCTACTTCTTTATCCCGGAGGCTTACAAATGACCGATGACGAACGACAGACACGCGTGCAGTTAGCAGCATGCTACCGTTTAATGGCCCACTACGGCGTCGACGACCTGACCTATAACCACCTTTCAGCACGCGTACCTGATGCGCCGGACACCATGCTGATCAAGCCGTCGAACATGATGTTTGGCGAGGTGACTGCGTCGTCTCTTGGTCACTACTACACTGATGGTCGACCGGTCAGCGGCCAGGGGCCAGGGCTCGCGGGAGGGGCACTTGTGATCCATGCAGGCATCCTCGCAGCGCGAGCCGACCTGCAGGCAGTTTTTCACACCCACACGCCGGCGAACATGGGTGTGGCCTCGCAGGAACATGGGCTGTTGATGATCAACCAGCATGCGGTCAGGTTCCACAAACGCGTGGCTTACCATACTTTCGGCGGGTTCGAGTTCAACCTGTCTCAGCGCGAGCCATTGATAGAAACCCTCGGGAACCTTCGCGTGGCCCTGTTGCGCAACCACGGTTCACTCGTGTGTGGACGCACCGTCCCGGAAGCCTTCGTAGACCACCACGCACTGGAGCATGCCTGTAAGGGGCAAATCGCGGCTCTTTCTGGCGGCGCAAAGGTCGTGCTCATTGATGACGATGTGGCGGCGTTCGGAGCCGGGCAGATCAATTTCGACGATCCCCGCCAGACTGGCGCCCGGGATTGGGATGCATGTATGCGTCTGGCCATGAAATTGGATCCGGGTTTCGCAGACTGACGCTTTTACCAAAATTCCTTGTAATCACCTTTCCCAACTGGAGGCCTTCCTATGCTTCGTCGTACTCTCCTAAGCGCTGCCGCAGTCATTGCCACACTACCCCTGCGCTCCCATGCGCAGTCGTTTCCGAACCGCGCGGTCAAGCTAGTAGTTCCGTTCGCACCCGGCGGCGGCAACGACTTTCTAGCACGGGACATAGCGCAGGTGCTCCAACAGCGCTATAAACAGTCAATCGTGGTCGAAAATCGACCGGGCGGTGGCGGTTTAATCGGTTCCGCACAGGTGGCTAAGGGGCCGGCCGACGGATACACGTGGCTGATGGCCGCCAACAGTGCAGCAATTATTGACGCCACGCGCGAGGACGCACCATTCAGCCTGGTCAAGGACCTCACCCCGGTCGGCATGGTGGCAGACATGCCAATCATGTTAGTGGTGAGCCCTGAGACGGGCGTGCGGAACGTACGAGAGCTAATCGCACTAGCTAAGCGTCAGCCGGGCGTGCTCAACTTCGCCAGCTCAGGCCCTGGTACCGTCCAGCACATGGCCGCGGCCCTATTCGACAGCTTAGCCGGGACCAAAATGGTGCACATCCCTTTCAAGGGCGCTAGTCAAATGGTGCCTGAACTACTAGCCAACCGAGTGCAGGTACTTTTCGGCCCGGCGAACACCTTGCAACAGCTTGTGCAATCGGGCAAGCTGGTGGCCCTTGCGGTCACAGGCGACCGGCGCTGGGGCGCTATGCCCGATCTGCCGACCGTAGCGGAGGACGGATTGCCTGGCTACAAGGTCGACCTCTGGTACGCATTGCTTGTGCCATCGAGGACTCCCCCGGAGATTGTGGCAGCCCTTAACAGGGACCTGAACGCATATCTCGATATGAACGACACGCGCGAGCGCTTCAAGGCACAAGCATTGACGCCCGCCAATAGCACGCCTGCCGATGCGGCCAAGCGCATATCTGACGACGTGACACTGTGGCGAGGTGTGGCAAAACGCATAGGCTTCAAGGCTGAGGGGTCTTGAAGGGAGCCCAGTCGTTGGTACCTACTGCCTATAAGGTCTGCATATTCGGCGCGGGCGCAGTGGGCGGCAACATGGCGGCTCACTTGGCTCGCGCAGGCATAGACGTTAGCATCGTTATCCGTGGCCGCCACTTAGAGGCCGTTCGTGCACATGGGCTGCGCCTGGTGAAGCACGACGAAGACTTCACTGTGCCGATCCGGGCCAGCAACGATCCGGCTGAGCTCGGGCCGCAGGATCTGGTGATCTCTACGCTCAAGGCGCAGGATCTCAGTAGTGCGGCGGCCTCGTTCGGGCCCTTGCTCAAGTCGAACACGCCGGTCCTGTTCGCGGTCAACGGGGTTCCGTGGTGGTACTTCCACGGAACTGAGGGCGCTTCTATGGCCCTGCCCCGACTCGACCCGGAGGGCAGGCTTTGGCAACACATCGGGCCCGAACGGGCACTGGGCTGCGTCATCCGTTCACCCAATGACCTCCTGGAACCTGGTGTGATTCGCAGTAATTCACGCAGAAGCAGTTATACGCTGGGGGAGCCGGACGGGACGCTCTCTCCGCGGCTGGAGAGTGTTGTGCGCATGCTGCAGCTGGGGCTGCCGGGTGCATGTGCTACCGGGAACATTCGTCGTGAGATTTGGACAAAGCTCTGTTTAAACGTACCGAGTTCCATCCTTTCTGTGCTGACGTCATCGACAGGGCTCGACCTGTTTGAGAACCCGGACACGCGTGAGCTCTATCGCCGACTCGGTGAAGAGACGGCTGCAATCGCTGCGGCTCTAGGCGAGGACGCAGGCTTCAATCTCCAGTCCCAAATTGAAGCAGCAGGGAACGTCCGGCATACGCCTTCAATGCTGCAGGATCTGCTGGCAGGACGCCATTTGGAAGTGGATGCGCAGCTATGCGCAGTGCAAGACATCGCACGCCGGCTCGGGGTTGCCACACGGCTACTTGACGAGTTGCTGCCGCTGGTACTTCAGCGCGCGCGCTTCGCGTCCAGAACGCCAACGCCATGAACGCCACCGACTACGCTCAGGCCCTGTGCTTCTAGAGCACAAAATCGGTGCGCACTTGTCGGTTAAGGGTGTTGTATCGGTGGAAATCGAAGCCGTGTTTTCCAAGGCCACGCAAGTCATCGCTTGGCGTGGGCTGCAAGACGACAGTGTTTGGCGGCAGGGTTGGGTTTGATGGGTGTGGTGGCCTTTGTTAGTGCGCAGATGTAAATCATGATTCGACTGCTCTAACCGACTTATGAGCAGATTTTATTTCGGCGAAATGCTCAAAGCGCTTTGAACTCTGAGTATCAATTACCCACCAAGCGAATCATCTCTGCCACCATCGCCAGCCTGCGCGGAATGCGGTCTATCAAGATGTATTCCTCTAAATCAGAATGGGCGTTGCCGCCGGGAAGGCCCATGTTTTCGATGACGGGTTTGCCACTTTGCGCAGCCCAAGCAGCGTCTGTGCCGCCAAAGGTGCGGGGGATGAAATCGATTTGGCCGCCGAGTTGGGTGTAAATGCTTTTAGCCAGTTCAGCCATTTGCTTGCCTGCGCTGGACGCGTTGAAGGGAGGAAAGCCCACGCCGTCTTGCACGACGAAGCGGGAGCTGGAGAATTTCTTTTTGTCGATAAGGGCGCGGCTGTGCCTGGAGAATTGCTCAAAGGTGGGCATATCGGGTACGCGCACGTCGGCGCTGGCGGTGGCGTCGGGCAGGCCGTCGGCCTTGATGGTTCGGCCTTCTGTTGCGTTGGTTGAAATGGAAGCGCCTGACACTCGCACTTGCGTGGCCAGCGCAATAATTTTGGCTTCTAAAGCTTTTAGATCAAGCGATTTGGGCGCGGCGATTTCAAGTGCAGCAGTGCCACGGTCTGGAATGATGTTGCCCACCAAGCCGCCACCGGCTCTGCGCCATTGACGTTGCACGCCCACCTCCGCGTCAAGCAGCGAAGAAATTCGCGCCACTAGATGCGCCATTTCCACCACAGCATTCACGCCTAGATGTGGGTTTACGCCGGCATGCGATGCTTTGCCAGTAATTTGGAATTCGAAACTGGCGAATTGCAGATCTGCAGCGGAGAGTTTGTCCATTAAGTCGGGGGTTTCGGCGCGCGCAATAGTCCAGTTCATACGGATGTTT
>JBIKHX010000250.1:0-3962 GCA_044361945.1 Polaromonas sp.
AGCTGTATGGCCTGCCCAAGCCGCCGCGCCTGTCACGCAGCCTGGCGCAGCAGCAACTGCCGCTGATGCTGCTGAGTTTCATGGGTGAATCCAGGCGCCTGTACAACCATCGCCTGAAGCAAGAGCTGGGCTTGCGCCTGCGCTACCCGACGGTGCGCGAAGGCCTGGCCGGCTCTTAAATGCCGGCAGGGCGCTTGAGCGTGAGCAAGCGGTCTTGCGGCGTGACCTGCAACACCTTGATTTCGGCGCCTTGCAGCACGGTCAGCCTTACCAGCGCGTCCGGGGCACTGCGCGCCCACAGCTGCTTGTAAAACAGCGCCAGGCTGTTGACCATAACGTCATCGACCGCCAGCACCACGTCGCCGGCGCGCAGGCCGGCCATTTGGGCAGGGCTTTCTTCGTTCACGCGCAGAATCTGCACCCGCCCGCCCTGGTCGGTGGAGGTCAGGCCCAGCCAGGGCCGCCGGCTTTGCGCGCTGGTACCCGACTTGCGCAGCTCAGCCAGAATAGGGCTCAGAAGATCGACCGGCACAAACATATTGCCGGGCATGCGGCGGTTTTCGCCCAGCGCGTCGCCCACCAACAAAGAGCCTATGCCCAGCAACTCGCCTTGCTGGTTGAACAAGGGCGCGCCGCTGTGGTTGCCGTTGCCCGCTGATACGGGCGGGCTGGTGAAAATGGCGTTGTCTAAGTGGTATTCCCAGTTACCTGAAAAAGCCCGCTGGCTGACCAGTTGCGTCATGCTCACGTCGCTGTCTTCGCCTTGGGTGTTGGCGCCGGTGGCGGCCATCAGCGGCTCGCCGTTTCTCACCCCCTTCATGCTGCCAAGCGGCACGGGTTTGACGCCGCGCAAAGGCAGCAGCGGCTTGACCAGCCCGAAGCCGGTGGCAATGTCATAAGCCACCGCTACGGCGGGCACGGTCTTGCGGTCTTGCGTGATGATCTCAATCTGATCGGCTTCGAGCATCAGGTAGCCAATGGTCAACACCAGCCCGTCAGCGTCAATCACCACGCCCGAGCCCATGCGCTGGCGGCCCAGTGTGCGCGCTGAGCGTGCGCCTTCTGCCGCTTTAACCTGTATGCCCACCACCGCCGCGCTGGCGGTGCTCAGGGCTTGCATCTGGCGCTCGGCGGCGCTGGCAGGGGCTGTGCTAGATGCCGCGGGCGGGGCCCAGGCCAGCAGGGTGATGAGCAGCAGCGCCCAGGCCAGAGCGGCATGGCGAAGGGCTAAGGCCGGGGCATTGAATAAAAAAGCAGTACGGCGGCAAATCAGGGTGTCTGGCATGGCGATGTTCCCAAACAAAGTCTTGCGAGGATGCGCAGCCAAAGCATGCCTTTATTTGGCATTTGTTGCAAGTTTTCAGGCCCCAAGCAAAGACCCCAACTTGGGGGTAAGCTGCAAAACTTATTTCAAGGAGTGATCCGTTGATCAATTTCAAACTCAATGGCGTTGATGTCAAGTCGAGCGCCGACCAAACCGAGCCGCTGCTGCACATTCTGTCGAACGACTTTAAGCTCAATGGTCAAAAATTCGGTTGCGGTAAATCCCAGTGCGGCTCTTGCACCGTGCTGGTCAATGGCGACCCCTTGCGCAGCTGCGTGGTGCCTTTGTCTGCCGTCAGCGGGCGCTCGGTGGTCACCCTGGAAGGTTTGAGCGTCAAAGGCAAACCCAGCAAATTGCAGCAAGCCTTTGTTCAGGAGCAGGCGGCCCAGTGCGGCTACTGCACCTCCGGCATCATCATGCAGGCCCAGGCGCTGCTTGACCGTAATCCGACACCCACTGAGTCTGAAGTTCGCTCTGCGCTCGACGGCAATCTATGCCGCTGCGGTGCCCACAACCGCATCGTTCGCGCGGTGATCCGTGCATCGAAAGGAGCCTGAGATGACTACTTTGAACGCCTCCACATCACGCCGTCGTTTCCTCAAGGGGGCCGGCGCGCTCACGCTGAGCTTTTCTGTTCCTCTGGTAGACGTGTATTCGCAAACCGCCCCTGAAAAACCCAGGCTGGTGGGCGACCTGCAAACCAACCGCATGCTGAGCGCCTGGATCCGCATTCAATCGGCAGACAAATCGGTGCTGCTGATGGTGGGCAAGGTCGAGCTGGGTCAGGGCATCCTGAGCGCCATGCAGCAAGTCTGTGCCGAAGAACTGGATGTCGATTTTTCGCGCATCCGGATGATCTCCGGCGACACCGCTCTGGTACCCAACGAAGGGACCACCGCCGGCTCGTTTTCTATGCCCAACGGTGCCTCTGCGGTGCAGCAAGCCTCGGCCGAAGTACGCGCCATCCTGTTGGGATTGGCCGCCACCCAGCTCGGTCAGCCCACTGCCGGCATGTCTGTGAACGACGGCGTCATCACCGCCGCCAATGGCGCCAAAATCACTTATTGGGACTTGCTGGTAGGCCAATCGCTGCAACGCGAAGCCGACGGCAAGGCCCGGCCCAAGCCGATCGGCGAGCACCGTGTCATTGGCCGCTCAGTGCCGCGCCCTGACCTGGATGACAAGATTGCAGGCCGGGCGATCTTTCTGCAGGAGCAGCACCCCGCGGGCATGCTTTACGGCTACGTGGTGCGCCCGCCTGCGTACACCGCACGACTGATTTCGCTGGACACCGCCCCCATTGAGCGCATGCCAGGCGTCGTCAAAGTGGTGCGCAACGGCAGCTTTCTGGGCGTGGTGGCCAGGCGCGAGGCACAAGCCCTGGCCGCGTCACAAGCCATGAGCGCTGCCGCCAAGTGGAATGTGCCAAAAGCATTGCCCACGACAGCCGGCGTCGAGAACTGGCTCATGAAGGCGCCGGTCGATAAAGTGATCGAAACCAAGCGTCAGCCCCGTCTGAGTCCCGGCACGGTTGCCAAGGTGGTCGAAGCCAGCTACTTCCGGCCATATCACATGCATGCGTCCATCGGCACTTCGGCAGGCATTGCCACGTTGGGCAGTGATGGTGTTTTGGTGGTGCAGACCCACAGCCAGTCGGTGTTTGAAACCCGCATGGCCATTTCTAAAATGCTGGAAATGCCGCTGGAGAAAGTCCGCTTGCAGCACATGCAGGGTTCCGGCTGTTACGGCCACAACATGGCAGACGATGCCGCCGCCGACGCTGCCCTGCTGGCTGTGGCGGTGCCGGGCAAACCGGTGTTTTTGCAATACACCCGCGAGCAAGAACACCAGTGGGAGCCCTACGGCTCGGCCATGGTCATCAAGACCAAAGCCGGCCTGGACGCCCAAGGCAACATCCTTGACTGGGACTTGACCCTCTGGTCCACGCCGCACGGCACCCGTCCGAGCGGCCAGGCCGGCAATTTGCTGTCGGCGCGCTACCTCGAAAAACCCTTTGCCATACCCAAGCCCGTCAATGGCGGTGCGCCGAATTTCGCAGCCGACCGCAATGCCATTGCGCTGTACGACTTTCCGGGCCAAAACGTCACCACCAACTTCATCACCGACATGCCGGTGCGGGTGTCGTCCACACGGGGCCTGGGAGCTTATGCCAATGTGGTGGCCATTGAATCTTTCATTGACGAGCTGGCCTTTGCCGGCGGCATAGACCCGGTCGAATACCGCCTGCGCTTCATGAAGGACCCGCGTGCCCGTGACGCCATTGTCAAAGCCGCAGAAAAATTCGGTTGGAGCCAGTGGCGCAAACGCCCGGGCTACGGCCGCGGAATTGGTTTTGCCAAATACAAAAACATTGCCGGCTACTGCGCCGTTGCCTTGGAAGTGCAAGTCAACCCGGACAACGGCCGCATCCGCGTGCTGCGCGCTGTGGCCAGCGCCGATGTCGGCCACATCGTCAGCCCCGACGGCGTGAGCAACCAGATCGAAGGCGGCCTGGTGCAGGGCTTGTCTTGGACCTTGAAAGAAGAAGTGCAGATGGACGACACGCAAATCCTGTCGCAAGACTGGAACAGCTACCCCATCCTGACGTTCTCTGAAGTGCCGCCCGTCGAAATGGTCT
>JBIKHX010000023.1:0-13011 GCA_044361945.1 Polaromonas sp.
ATGGACTGTCAGCAGGTTTGGCCTGCCTATGCCCCGGCACACCCAGGGCCGTGATTAGTTTTTTTCATTGGCATCTTTGGCGGCATTCGGGTTTGCCCATGCATTTTCATGACTGCGCGGCTCAATAATCGAGGCTTAGTTTTTTCCTCAGGAGTTTTTCATGAATTTGTTTAAGCAACCCGTTTTCACCGCTTCCCTTGGCGTTCGGCTCTTAAGCCTGACGCTGGGTTTCAGCGCCTTTTATGCCAGCGCTGTGAGCGCGCAGACCTACCCGAGCAAGCCGATCAAGGCGATTGTTCCTTTTGCTGCCGGTAGCGCCACCGACCAGATCGCCCGCGCCTTTGCGGCCAAGATGAGTGATTTGCTAGAGCAACCCGTGGTGGTCGAAAACAAGGCCGGCGTTAACGGCATGCTGGGCGCCGACGCGGTGGCCAAGTCAGCACCCGACGGCTACACCATCCTGATTGGTACCAACAGCACCAACGCTGCGCTGAAAAGCCTCATGAAAAAGTTGCCCTACGACCAGGACACCGCTTTTGCGCCGGTCGCTTACCTGGGTTCGGTGCCGCTGATCGTTGCAGTGAACAACGATGTTCCGGCTAAAACATTGGCAGAGTTTGTCGCCATGGCCAAAGCCAAGCCAGGCATCGTCACTTTTGCCAGCGCCAGCACCTCGCAGTTGGTCTCCGCCGAGGTGATGGCCAGCATGGCCGGCATCAAGATGACCAATGTGCCTTACAAAAGCGGTCCGGCGGCCATGACCGACTTGATCGGCGGACAGGTCAATATGTTCTCGGCTGACTTCGCTGTCATGCTGCCGCAAGTCAAGGGCGGCAAAGTGCGTGGTCTGGCGGTGACATCTACTCAAAGGTCTAAAGCGATCCCTGAGTTGCCGACGGTCAACGAGGCCCTTGGCCTGAAAGACTATGAACTGATCGCCTATTTTGCAGTTTTTGCGCCTGCCGGAACGCCTGCGGACATCATTCAAAAGCTCAACAAGGCCATCAACACTGCAGCTGGCAACAAGGAAATTCTGGAGCGTTTTGCGGCGCTAGGCTTTGAAACTGAGCCGGGAACGCCGGACGCGCTGGCTAAGCGCTCCAAGGCCGAAACAGAAAAATGGGCCAAGGCCATTCGCGACGCCAAGATCGAGCCGCAATAAGAAGCTCTGAATCTAAGCCTGGCTCAAGGAGCGGTTCAGACGTGCGAGTTTTTCCTGGACGTCTGGACGCGATTCGATGGCGGTTTGTTGTGCATTGACAACATCTTGCGGCTTGGCTTGGGTGATGATCGGCGCCACATCGGGCTCCGGCTTGGCTGCTGGCGTTTTACCCAGCCACACCACAGACCAGCAAACACTCAGCAGCAGCCAGGCAATCCAGACACTGCCGGAGGGCAGCGAGCCCAACTCGAACATCACTGAAAAATCAGTCAGAAAAGACGACCAGCTGAGCATGGCAAGCCAGTCAAAACCTCCGGCTTGCGAGCCGATGAGCATCGTCACTGTGAAAAAAAATACCCAATTTACAAATACCAGGGCGCTGCTCGCCGTACTCCAAAACCTGGATTGCATGGCTTAACCCTTCAATGCTGCTGTGATCTGCTTGTTCAGGGACTCGGCAACCTGAACCCGCACTTTAGACGTGGCATGGACTTCCACTTCGTTTTGGTAGGCTGAGTCGACCAGCTCAGTGGCCAGACTGCGCAAACCGGTAATTTCTGCTTTCACAGAAACCAGTCTGTCTTCCAGAAGTTTTTGCTCTGTCAGCTTGTCCGACATCCGGCGAATGGTCGAATTGACTTGCTCCCAGGCTTGCAGGCGTGGGTCTTCGAGTTTGAGTGAATTGAAAACATCAACAATGGACTCACCAATTTCCGTGATGGCCTTTGCCGACATCTTGGCGGGTTCTTCTGCCACAGTGGGTTCAGCGCGGGTGGGGGCATCATCACCTTCCACTTGAACCTTTTCGTCGCTGGGCTTGACCCAGCCACCGCGGGGGTCAAAACGCATCATCACCAGTTTGGGACTTTGATTACTCATGGGGCAGCGCCTTTTTAAATATTCACACAATTCGCAACCTGATGTCGAATTTTGTGATTAAATACATTTTGGGATTTTATCCCCCCGATACATATAAATCAAATACCTTTGTGTATTTTTATTTGAGAGCGCACCCATGGGCACACCACTCAAAATTCTGATTACCAGCCAAAAAGGCGGCGTTGGCAAGAGCACTGTCTCTGCCAATCTGGCTGCATATTTTGCGCATATTTCGGCTAAAACGACCACCTTGGTCGACTTGGACCATCAGGGTACCGCCGGCAAATGGGTCAGAAATGCTGCTCCCATCGGTATTCAATGTATCTCAGTTGCATCGCCCAACAACAAAGGCGTCGGTATGGCTTTGCTGCAGGCCCAGCAGGCGCTGCGCTCTGCAGCTGTATCCACCCAGGTGCTGATTGCCGACCTTACCTGGACAGACATTTTGCCCGCGGAATTTTTGTTTGATTTTGACTTGGTGCTGGTGCCCAGTTCATTGTCGCGGGTCGAGCTCGACAGCACCCTTGAATTTGTGAACCGTTTTAGTTTCATCTTCAATTCATCCATGCGCACTCCGCCTAAGCTGGTCGTTGTGCCCAGCCGTGTGGTGAACATGGACACCTACTCGAATGTTTTTTACCAGTCCTTCACCACGGCCTTCTTTTTGTCGCCGCCTGTTCGGTTTAGCGACAAGGCCAGTGAGTTTTTTGGCGCTGAGTTTTTTGTTAAAACCAGCCATACAGAAACCCGTGAGAATTTCATCGAGTTTGGTCGTGCCATTGAAGAGTTAGGCCGCATCCAAGAAGCTGAAAGACCCAAGCCAAAGGGTCTTTACCAGCCCAGTATGACGGGGACCATTTTGGACCGCTTCAGGGCCGGACTCAATGCCAATGACAGGAAGATCCCGGTGGCTGCAAATGACTACGCACCCCCGAGCCTGCAAGACAGATTCAAGGCCGCTATTCCCAGCTTCTTAAGCCGGGTAGCTAAAGTTAAGTAAGGCCCAAAAAAGCACTGCCTGTGCCAAGACAACACAGTGTGCTTCTAGCAGAAAGTCGACGCTTCTTTCTAGTATTGAGCGTCAAGCCGGGCGCTTAAGATAGGCCCTGCGGGCGCGCAATGTTGCGCTGTCGTGGCAATCGAATTTGCACACATTCAAGCTCAGTTTTTGCGCTCAGGGCTGAGTGTTCGCCTCGGCCCAGTTGAACCGTGGCGTGCCTGCTCACCGCTTGCCCTGCGGTTTCTCCCGTGCCAGACATGACGAAGTAAAAACTGTGGGCTTCAAGCGGGAGCACCGAGCCGGCCTCTAGCTTAAAAAAAGCGATCTTGGTTTCAAGCTCGCTGAAGACGCCCATCGGCTTACTCCAGACGCCCGGCTGGCTAGACACGGGCACCCAATCGAAGTGGCCCGAGTTCATGAAAACCGGACGCTCGTAACGCTCCTTGGGATAAACCAGCGGCCGACCGTGGATGTGCTCCCAAATCGCTTCATAGGCATCTTGGTTGACTTTAGTGCCGTCTTGTTTGTAGCGTGTAAAGACACCTTTTTCAAACGCGCCTTGTCCCTTAAGCTCGCCGGCTGCGCGCTCCCCCTCAGACTCGGCGGTGAATCCCGATCCGCTCGCTCCGCCAAATTGCAGCAAGAGGTTCCAGGTGACACCGCTTGACGTTTGCGGTCCGTAGCGAGTGCCTTCTGGAAAGTAACCCACCGACCCAGGCGCGAAGCATCCGTCCTTGTCGTAGTCGAACTGGCCTTCTAGCTGGATCCGAATCTGGTCAAAGTTGTGGCGATGGCGCGGAGAGAAAAAATCGCCCTCGATGTTGACCAGCTGGAGCGAATAATTTTCCGCGCCCGGCTCACCCTCCAGAATCCGGTAGGCCCGAATGACACCATCGCGAATCTGGTTGTTGAGGGATGTGAGGTTACGACTTTCAATGGGGACGACTTGCATATAACTCTCCAAGATGGAGCCAGCTCAAAAGGCTCAGGGGGCACGGCCTGCATAGGCCGTTGTTAGTCTCAGCCGCTGGGGTTTGCGGACTGTCTGTGGTAGATGGAATAGTAGCTTAAAGGCATATTCGTTACCGGCTGCGCCCGACGCGAGGCTATGGGCCGGCTAGAATGTTTTAACGTTAAATAAGGATCACCAGTATGGGCGCACTACCTTTTATCTCCTTAGTCATGTGTGCAGGGCTGGGCTTTGCAGGCGCGGCAGCGGCGCAAACTGATGCCTTTCCCAGCAAGCAGATCCGCTTTGTCTCGTCGTCGGCCCCAGGCGGCCTGACCGATGTGGTGGGCCGTATCCTGGGCGAACGCATGTCGGCCAACCCAGAACTGCGAGGCCAATCCGTGATTATGGACAACCGCCCTGGCGCAGGGGGCGTGATCGCCGCCATGGCAGTGGTCAATGCGGCGCCGGACGGCCACAGCCTGCTGATTGCCGACTTGTCAAACTCGGCCATCGCCCCCCTGCTGATGGAAAAACCACCCTATGAGACCCTGCGTGACTTCGCGGCGGTTTCTTTAATTGGGACTACGCGCTTTTACCTGGCCGTTAATAGTGCGCTTGGTGTGAACAACTGGAAGGAATTCGCCGATTTAGTGAAGGCTAATCCGGACAAATTTGCCTACGGCTCATCCGGTTCCGGCACGATTCATCACCTTGCCACTGAAATGATGAAAACTCGCGCTGGTCTCAAGATCACGCACGTACCCTACAAAAGCAGCGCCCAATCGACGCCCGCTTTCTTGGCCGGTGACATTCACGTTCTTTTTTCTGCCTATCAATCCGTGGCGCCTCATATCGCGACGGGCCGGGTCAAGCTCTTGGCAGTGGCCAGTCCCGATCGCTCGCCCCAGGCGCCTGGCGTGCCGACGTTTGCCGAGTTGGGCGTCAAGGACATGATCTTCGTGCCCTCGGTGCATGTTTTGGCTCCGGCTAACACGCCCAAGCCGGTGATCAACAAGCTTTCTGTCGAAATCAAAAAAGCGCTTCAGTCCCCCGAGGCCATTAAGCGATTCGAGACCCTGGGCATCGATCCCATGGGAACCACGCCTGAGCAGCATCTGGCCCAACTCACGACCGACCAGGCGATCTTCCGGGCAGCTGTCAAACTTTCTGGGGCCAAAGTGGACTAAGCCAGCCCGCGCGGCGTGGGCGATGGAATTTCGAAAACGATTCTTAGGCGGCTATAGCCCAGCCTAAAGCCAGACTCGGTGAGTGTGCCGCCCAGCTCGGATCGAAACCTTGGTTTCAGTTGACCTGAATGCCGGCGCTACGCACCAATCGGCCCAACCGCACCACATCACTGCGGATGAGCTCACCGAACTCCTGTGGTCCGACGCCCACCAGATCAAAGCCCAGACCGCCGAGCTTGGCCCGCACTGCAGGATTGACCATGGCTTTGGCGAACTCTGCATGCAAGCGACGCACCACCTCGGGCGGCGTACCAGCGGGCGCAACGATGCCATTCCATGCAGCGTAGCCATAGCCGGCGACTCCGGATTCGGCGATAGTCGGCACATTGGGCATGGCTGAAGAGCGTTTGGGCGTGCTGACGGCCAGCACCTTGAGCTTGCCCTCTTTGGCCAGGCTCACGACGTTGGAGATGCCGGTGAACATGACAGGAATCGTGCCTGCCATCAGGTCTGTCAGCGCGGCACCCATGGCCTTGTGCGGCACGTGGGTCAGCTTGATGCCAGCCGCATCGATCAGGAATTCCATGGCCAGATGCTGGGCCGACCCCGAGCCCGTAGAGGTGAAGTTGATGCCCCCTGGCTTGGCCTTGGCCAGAGCTATGAACTCCTGGATGTTGCTGGCAGGGAACGAAGTGTGGCTGACCAGTACCAAGGGCACCGTCGAGGTCAGCGTGATGGCAGTGAAATCCTTCACGGGGTCGTAGGGCAGGCGCGCGTACAGAGCCGGGTTAGCGGCCATGATGCCATCATTGGGCATGAACAAGGTGTAGCCATCGGGCGCCGATCGGGCCACCGCCTCTGCGGCGATGATGCCATTGGCCCCGGTTCGGTTGTCCACTTGGATCGCCTGGCCCATCTGTTCTCCTGCCTGGGCTGCAATGGCGCGGGCGATAGTATCAACCGCACTGCCTGCACCAAAAGGCACGATCAGCTTAATCGGTCGATCCGGAAAGCTTTGGGCCAGCACACCACCAGCCAAGCTGGAGAGTAAGGTCAGTGTGAACAGCGACATCCAGAGTCGGAGGGAACGTTGCAGCATCAGGCGTCTCCTTGCAAGTTAGCGGCTCAACATGAGCCGTGTAAACAACGATGGTGTGAATAACTTGAATATCATATCCTTGGTGCCCCATCCACTTGGAAATGTCATGGCCGATTCTCTCGATGCTCTCGCCCAATTTGCCTGCCAGACGCAGTTGTCCGACATTGCGCCGCCGGCACTGTCGCACCTGCGCCATATCTTGGCAGATATGCTGGCCGTTTGCGCCGTTGGTAACCAGGAGGCGCCGATGCGCCAGTTGCTGGCTATGCAGCGCCTGCAGGTCGGCGCCGGCCGGGCGTCGGTGTTGGGCACGGATCAAAAGCTCAATCCACTGGACGCAGCGGCCCTCAATGCAGCTGCCGGCTGCTGGCTTGAGCTCGACGAGGGCAACTTGAGCAGCAATGGCCATCCGGGTATCCAGGTCATCCCGACCGCCCTGGCCGTGGCCCAGCAACTGGGCCGCAATGGCGCTGACTTTTTACTCGCTTGCGCCATCGGCTACGAGGTCGTAGCGCGCATCGGTAGCGCCTGTGATATGCGCATGAGCGTTCATCCGCACGGCACCTATGGGGTGGTGGGGGCGGCGGTGGCGGCAGCACGCTTAATCGGCTTAGGGCCGCAGCAAATGCGTGAGGTGATCAGTCTCGCAGGTTCCTCGCCAATCGCCGGGAACCGGCAGGCAATGAAGGAGGGCGCAACGCTGCGCAACTGGTATGCCTCGCACAGCGCCACAATGGGGCAAACGGCCGTGCGCCTGGTACAAAGCGGATTTACTGCTCCGATCGATGGCCTGCAGCCCACTTGCAACGATGTGCTATTCGACAACTTCCGGCCACAGGCTATGGTGCATGAACTGGGTCAGCGCTGGCTAATGAGTGACGGTTACATCAAGTTCTACGGTTGCGGTCGCCCGATTCACGCGGCAATTGATGCGCTACTCGATGCCCTGGCGCCACTGGGCGAGCCGCTGGCTTGGCCCGAACCCGAGCAGATCGCGCGCATAGAACTGAGGGGCTTCAAGTTTCTGGTGTTTCTCAACCGGACCGATATTCGCAACGCATTTGCGACTCGGTTTTCCACGCCTTTCGCGCTCGCATCGGTGCTAACGCACCGTAGCCACGGTATTGAATGCTTCTCTGACGCGGCTGCAATTGATGCGCGAATCCAGTCTTTGATGAGCCGAATAGAAATGTATGAAGACTCGGAATTCAGCGCCCGTTTCCCGGCGCAGCAATGCTGTGAGCTCAGCGTGTTACTCACCGATGGTCGCAGCTTACTCGGGCGTTGCCAAACAATCCGGGGCGAGCCAGATAACCCAGCCGACCCCCAGGACTACCGAGATAAGTTCATGTCGCTGGCTGCGCGCGTCTGGCCGGCTCATCGGCTTGATTCCTTGTATGAGGAGGCGCGCCATCCAGAGCGATTGAAATCGCTGCAGGACTGGGCCTTGACCTGACCTGCGCACTGACCCCGTTCAGTCAAAATCGGCCGTCAAGCCTGCGAGCTCAGGTCCCGGATATCGAGCAATAAAAAGCAGTGACCAGTTTCAATGGTGTGCGACTTGCTAGAAGTCAACACCATTGGCTACTTTGCGCAACTGCGTCGCCAGGTGGCGGACAAACCCTCCAAGCCAAGCCCTAACCGGCGCATCAGCAACGAAGCCCTGCTGTTGCATATGCGGGCCATCCACGCCGAAGTCAGGGGCGAGTACGGCTGGTCCAAGGTTTGGAAAGAATTGGTGGCAAGCGGCATCCGAGTGGGTAAGGAGCGCGTGCGGCGCATGATGCAAGAGCACGGCATCTATGCCAGGGGCAAGAGAAAGTTCGTGGTCACCACCGGCTGCAAGCACGATATACCGGTTGCCACCAACCTGCTGATGCGCAACTTCACGGCTGCCACCCCAATCAGGTTTG
Organism: Polaromonas sp.; assembly: GCA_044361945.1. Taxonomy (GTDB): domain Bacteria; phylum Pseudomonadota; class Gammaproteobacteria; order Burkholderiales; family Burkholderiaceae_C; genus Polaromonas. The sequence continues at coordinate 8,193 of JBIKHX010000023.1, forward strand.
CAGGAGTGACATCACCCCACAGGCGAAACAAGCGGCGGCAATAGGGGGCTTGAAGTCACCGTTTACTGAACACGTCGTTAGCTTGAGTCGGCGGCAGTCAGGCGCTATCCAAGGCTCAAGGGACATTTGTCCCCAGAGGAATTACACTTTCACGTAACAAAAATAGAAAAGCCTGCTAGCAATTAAGTAGCAGGCTTTTTATTGCCCATAAGGCTTATTCTGGCTCCTCAACCTGGACTCGAACCAGGGACCTACGGATTAACAGTCCGGTGCTCTACCAACTGAGCTATTGAGGAATGAAGCCTTAAATTATAGCGTGCTTTTAGCGCGCATCGGGTGGCCTAGCTTGTGAATCGCGTCTCTCAGACGTCTGGCTTCAGCCTCCGGATCCTTGGCTGCAAGCAGTGCGCGTACCACGGCCACAGAACCTACGCCACTGACCATGACTTCAGGCAGACGCGCCATATCAATGCCGCCAATGGCAACCAGCGGGTAATCGCGTAGCAATTGCGCATAAGCATGAAGCCGGCCAGTGCCTTGTGCTGCGGTGGTCATGCGTTTAAGTGTGGTGGGGAACACGGCGCCCATGGCGATGTAGCTGGGGGCGTGCTTGTCGGCCAGGCACATTTCTGCGTAGCCGTGGGTGCTCAGGCCCAGACGTAAACCGGCCTGCCGAATCGCGTCAAGGTCGGCCGTGTTCATATCTTCCTGGCCTAAATGAACGCCGTAAGCGCCGGCAGCGATGGCCGCTTGCCAGTGGTCGTTGATGAACAGCAGTGCGTCTGTGCCTTCAACGGCTTGCACAGCAGCCTGCACTTCACGCTGGATGGCGGCCGGATCGTCTGATTTGAATCTCAGTTGCAAGGTGGGTACGCCGGCGCGCGCCATACGCGCCACCCATGCGGCGTCCGGCAGCACGGCGTACAAGCCAAGCTGTCGCGGGCAAGCAGCAAAACTGTTGGCTCGCGGCAAGGTCTGAATACCGAAATCAAGCGGCTCTGTCGGCCAATGATGCGCATCGAAGCGGCCGGTACGTTCAGTTTGCTTTTGCCAGGCGCTGGCGACGCACGCTGCATCGGCATCAATGAACCCCATGCGCAAGCAGGCTTGTCTGGCGGCTCTGTAAACCGCAGTCTCAAGGCTGTTGTGGCTGAGCGCTTGCGCAATGGCGCTCAACGCCAAAGTGCTTTGGTGTGCATCAACGATGGCCTGAACGGCCGCTTCATGGTCTTTGGGCTGGATGAATGGGTCGTTCGACATGCGTTTTCCTTGCCGGCTCAGTTGTTGGCCTGATGCCAGAACGGTGTGCCCAGCACGGGGGTGCTGGGTTGGGCTGCCTGCTGCTCGGCCATCACGCCGCCCAGGTACGCCGCACGACCGGCTTGCACCGCATCGGCAAAAGCGCCGGCCATCAGCAGTGGGTCTTGAGCCTGTGCCACGGCCGTGTTGAGCAGCACGGCGTCGTAACCCCACTCGAGCACTTGGCAGGCATGCGATGGCAGACCCAGGCCGGCGTCTACGATCAGCGGCACCTCCAGACGTTCACGCAGCAAGCGCATGGCGTAGGGGTTGATGGGGCCTTTGCCGGTACCTATGGGCGCGGCCCAGGGCATCACGGCTTGGCAGCCTACATCAACGAGCTTGCGACACAAGACCAGATCTTCTGTGCAGTACGGCAGGACTTTGAAGCCATCCTTGATCAAACGGGCTGCCACTTCCACCAGATGCAGCGTATCGGGCTGCAGGGTGTAGTCATCGCCGATGAGTTCGAGTTTGATCCAGTGGGTCTCAAACACTTCCCGCGCCATCTGCGCTGTGGTGATGACCTCCTGGGCGCTGTGGCAGCCGGCTGTATTGGGCAAAACTGGAATATCCAATTTTTTGAGCAGTTCCCAAAAATCATTGCGGGTGTCGGTCGATGGCCCCTGGCGTCGCAGCGAGGCGGTGACCATGGCCGGTCGGGCGCGGCGCAAAGCCGCCTCCATCACGGCCGGTGAGGGGTAACGCGCTGTACCCAGCAGCAATCTGCTTTGAAAGGTTTCGCCATATAAAACCAGCGGGTCGGTTTGTGCTTGAGTCAAAGAGTCGTTCATCTGTTTTTTCCTGGTCTTAGCCACCCGTGATGGGGGCGATGATTTCAATCTGGTCACCCTCATGCAAAAGGGTCTGTTCGTAGCGGGTTTTCGGCACAAATACCAGGTTGATTGCCGCGGCAAAGGGAGGACAGGCATTGGCCAGCGCCAGGGCTTCGGCCAGTGTGGCGCCCTCAGCTAAATCGTGCCGTATATGGTTGATCAATACATGCATGAAGCTTCAGGCCATGGCCGCAGCAGGGCGCTCAACACGCAAATTAAATCGATCGGCAAGAGCGCTGTGCCCGCTTTGGAGCAGCTCCATCACAACATCCAGCATGGCGGGGGCGATCAAAAAACCGTGCCTGTACAAGCCATTGATTTGGATGGTGTGCGGCGCGGTAAAGCGCACGGCGGGCAAATTGTCTATCAGGGTCGGGCGGCATTGAGTGCTGATTTCTAACAGCCGCGCTTCTGCAAACCCCGAGTGAACCGAGTAGGCGGCACTGAGCAACTCCAGCGCCGACCGCACGCTGGCCGGCGACATGTCTTCGGATTCAATCTCAGTGGCGCCGATCACAAAAACGTGGTCTTGCTTGGGCGCAATGTACAGCGGGTAGCGCGGGTGTACCAGGCGCACCGGTCGCAGCAGCGTGACCTCGGGGGCGTGCACACGCAGCACCTCGCCGCGCACGCCACGAACCCCGGGCCACTGGGGTTTGGCGCCCAGGCCCCGGCAGTCAAAGACCCAGTCCGGTTGGCCGCTCGCGCCGGGACGGAAGTCTTCGGGTGATCGCGGGCTGTTCCAGTGCAGCGTGACTTTCATGCTTTCAAGCCCTTGCTGCAGCGCTGCCAGCAGCTGGCGATTGTCGAGCTGGCCTTCGCCGGGCAGGTACAAACCGTTTTCAAAGCGCTGGCCCAGGGCCGGCTCAAGCGCGGCAATGGCCGCGCCGTCCAGCGTTTGGGCCGGTGGCAGTTCGGGCATAGCGCGGGCCGTGCTGTCCATGTGGCGGGCAAAGCGGGTTGCTTCGGCTGCATCCTGCCTATGCCAGACGATGAGTGTGCCGTTTTGTTGAAAAAAAGTGGGCTGGGCAAGCTGGGCGATCAGCTGCGGCCAGCGCAACAGGCTGTGGCTGCCCATGCGCACCACGCCGGCTTCGGTCACAGCAGATTCGGCCAGTGGCGCCAGCATGGCAGCCGCTGCGCGGGCCGCTGAGCCCGTGGCGTCTTGGGGGCCTGCTTCGTGAACTTCGACGCGGTGGCCGGCTCGCGCCAGCGCCAACGCCAGCAGCCGGCCCATGAGGCCGGCGCCGATAACGAGCATGTGGGAGTCAGGGGTGGCGGTCATTGAATCCATCTGAATTGAACAGCTGGATAAAACAAGAGCGTACGGGCTATAACGACGCTGTCTGAAAACTTCCCACGCCAGCATGATCTGGATCGGGTCTTAGGGTTTTTCTCAGCCCTGCACTTGGCAAGACACCCCTGTTTCATCCTTGACTTCATTACATCACATCCGGCCCTGGCCGCGGTGCGGTGCGCGCTGCCGGAGCATGCCTGATAATTTTCACATGAGCACCTTTACATTTCCTGTTCCACACCACCGCTACGCCCGTGTCTTGTCAATCGCCGGCTCAGACAGCGGTGGCGGTGCCGGCATCCAGGCCGACCTCAAAACTTTCAGCGCCCTGGGCTGCTACGGCATGACGGCCATCACGGCATTGACGGCGCAAAACACCTGCGGCGTGAGCAGTATTCACCCGGTGCCGCCGGAGTTCCTTAAAGCGCAACTCCAGGCTGTCATAGAAGACATCGGCGTTGACGCCGTCAAAATCGGCATGCTGCACTCGCCTGAGATCGTGCGCGTGGTGGCTTGGGCCATTTCCCACTACAAACTCACGCAGGTTGTGCTCGATCCGGTGATGGTCGCCACCAGCGGTGACCGCCTGATTGAGTCGGCGACAGTACAGGTGCTCCAGCAAGAGCTGTTTCCACTGGTGTCGGTGATCACGCCCAACCTGGACGAAGCGGCCTTGCTGCTGGGCCGTAGCATTGACAGCGCCGAAGCGCTTGAGCAGGCCGCTGATGATTTGCTGGCATTGGGCGCACGCACGGTTTTGCTCAAAGGTGGTCACCTGCGTGGTGCGGCGGTGGTTGATGTGTTTGCCCAAGCCGGGCAGCGCCATTTGCATCTGCGCTCTGAACGCATCGCCAGCCGCAATGTTCACGGTACCGGTTGCACTTTGTCTTCGGCCATTGCCGCTCATCTGGCCTTAGGCTTGCCACTGCGCGAGGCGGTGCAGCAGGCACGCAATTACATTTTGGCTGCGATCACTGCCGGCGCTGCGGTACAAACCGGCCAGGGTCATGGCCCGCTGAACCATGGCCATGCCCCAATAGCGACGGCAGTGGTGCCGCTGGACTGACTTCACAGCACTTGATCATCAGGCCTTAGTCGCAGGCCTACTCAGCCAAGCCACTGCGAATGTCAGCACCAAAGTCGGCAAAGCGGCACCTAAAGCCGGGGTGTAGCGGCTCGACAGGTGGTACATCGCAATACCGCCCAGCCAGATCAGCACTGGCAGCACGTTCACAGCTGGAGCGTTGCTGAGCAAGGTGGTCGCCGGGACACCGAAAGCCAAGCGCCCCAGAATCACGCCAAAGAGCGGCACAAACACCGAACTCAGCATCAGTAAAAAAGGCTCAAGACTGTGCATCGGCAGCAGCATGGCCAGCAGGGTGCAGGC
>JBIKHX010000252.1:0-3943 GCA_044361945.1 Polaromonas sp.
CAAGGCGGTGAGCAACTACACCAACTCGATTTTGGCCAACATGGAAGCCACCGACGAGGGTTACGACGAAGCCCTGCTGCTCGACCCGCAAGGCTTTGCGTCTGAAGGCGCCGGCGAGAATCTGTTCATCGTGCGCAAGGGTGTGGTCTACACGCCCGACTCCAGCGCCGGCGCACTCAACGGCATCACGCGCAACACCATCTTTGCAATTTGCAAAGACCTTGGTATTGAGCTGAAAGAAAAAGCCATCACGCGCGACGAGATCTACATTGCAGACGAGGCATTTTTCTCAGGCACTGCAGCTGAAGTCACGCCCATCCGCGAGCTCGACCGCATCGAGATCGGCAGCGGCTCACGCGGCCCCATCACCGAGAAAATCCAGGCGGCCTTCTTTGACATCGTCAACGGCCGCAACCCCAAATACGCCAGCTGGCTGACCCGGGTTTGAGCATGAGCAAGCCACCCAAAACCGGCGCCGTGGTCGAACTGCGCGCCAGCGAGCTCAACAGCCAGGGCGGCGTTTTTTGCCCGAACCGGAACATGGACCTGCAAAGCAGCCATCCCAAGGTGTATCTGAGGTTGGCCGAGAGCGGCCAAGCGCGCTGCCCGTATTGCAGCACGCTGTACAAGCTCAAAGACGGCGAGCATTTCAGCGCCCACCACTGAAAGTCCGCATCGCAGGGGCTGAATCACTCGACATGCAGTGCGATTAATCGTATGATTCATCGCATTACTTATCCTGCATTAGGAGCCCGGCATGTCCCACATCAGCGCCAACGACCTGAAAACCAAAGGCATAGCTGCCATTGAATTGGCTTTGAGCACCGCACCAGAGGCCATTGTCTCTGTGCGCGGCACAGACAAGTTTGTGGTGATGGGGATGGCGCAGTACCACTACCTGCGTGAATGCGAGCTGGATGCCGCACTGGCTCAAACCCGTGCTGACCTGGCCGCAGGCCGTTCGGTGCAAGAGTCACCCGATGCCCACTTGGCACGGCTGGACGCCATGTGATGCCACCAGCGCGAGCCTTTGCGCTGGTCTTCACCGAGCAATACAACCGACGGGCAGCGCGGTTCCTCAAGCGCCACCCGGACCTGCGCCAGCAATACCTCAAGACCCTGCAAGTGCTAGAAGCCAACCCGGCTCATCCATCACTGCGTTTGCACCCGCTGCGCGGCAAACTGGACGCCCTGCATTCGGTGTCGATCAACCTTTCGTACCGCATCACTTTAGAGTTGCTGATTCAAGACGGAAAAATTATTCCGGTGAATGTCGGCGACCACGATGCGGTGTACTAATGGGCCTCAAAGCACGCATGCGCTTTTGCGCAAAGGGGCGCTGCTGTTAAGCCAGCAATCAGCGCCCAGCGGGCGGGGCGGCATGGCGCGAAGCCAGCCAAACCAGCAGCAGCACCGGCACGCCCAGCAGGGCGGTGCCAATAAAGAAAATCGGGTAATCGTACGCGTCCACAAAAGCGCCCGAGTAGCCGGCCAGAAACTTGGGCAGCAGCAGCATCATGGAGCTGAACAGCGCGTACTGGGTGGCCGAGTAGTTCACGTTGGTCAGGCCCGACAGGTAGGCGATGAAGGCCGCCGAGGCAATGCCGCTGGCCAGGTTGTCGGCCGAGATCACCCACACCAAAGCCGTCAGGTCGTGGCCGCGCGTGCCCAGCCAGGCAAACAGCAGGTTGCTGGCAGCGCTGAGCACGGCGCCTAACATCAGCACGCGCATCACGCCCAGGCGCATGGCCAGCGCACCGCCTACAAAAGCGCCCACCAGCGTCATGATCACGCCGTAGAGTTTGGTGACAGCCGCCACCTCGTCCTTGGTGAAACCCATGTCCACGTAAAAAGGATTGGCCATGATGCCCATCACCACGTCGCTGATGCGGTAGACCGCGATCAGCATCAGGATCAGCACGGCCTGGCGGCCGTAGCGGCGCAGAAAATCGGCAAAGGGCTCGATCAACGCGCTCTGTAGCCATTCGGCCGCGTTGCGCGCCCGCGGCAACTCAACGACCTGTGGCTCGGGTGAAAACAGCACCGTCACCATACCCAGCAGCATCGACGCCGCCATGACCAGGTAAGCGGCTTGCCAGGCGCCGTACTGGTAGCTGGCCGCCCCCAGCGCGGGCGTGACTTCGGCGCGCGCCGCAATCCACAGCACTCCGGCCCCGGCCCAGATCATCGCAATGCGGTAGCCCGTCTGGTAAGAAGCGGCCAGCGCGGCCTGGCGCTGCGTGTCGGCCGACTCGATGCGAAAAGCGTCCAGCGCAATGTCTTGCGTGGCCGAGCCAAAGGCCACCGCCAGCGCGCACCAGACCATGGGCAACAAGGCCTGCTGCGGGTCGGTCAGCGCCATGCCGATCAGCGCCGCCATGATGACGCACTGCGACAGCAGCAGCCAGCTGCGACGCCGGCCCAGCCAGCGTGTGAATAGCGGAATCGGCAGCCTGTCGACCAGCGGCGCCCAAACCCACTTGAAGCCGTAGGCCAAGCCGATCCAGCTCAGGTAGCCGATGGTGGTGCGGTTGATGCCGGCTTCACGCAGCCAAAAACTCAGCGTGCCAAACACCAGCAACAGCGGCAAGCCGGCTGAAAAACCCAGCAGCAGCATGCGCAGCGTGGCCGCTTCAAGGTACACGCGCAGGGTTTGGCCCCAGCTCAGGGGCGTGGGCTCTGCCGGGGTACTGCCGGGCGTGGCGACGGGTTGGCTGACAGGTGGGACCATAAGGGGAATAATACGCGCTGGCTTATCTCCAGCCTACATGAAGACGCACCCGATGACTGCCCTTGAACGCTATGCCACCGCCCTGTTGACCGCTGCCTTGCTGCTGCCTGGCGCAGCGCTGGCGCAGCGTGAGGGTGTTGATGTGGGGGCCAACTCCGGCTTTGCTTCTTTGGTGCCGGCCAAGGAGATTGAGCTCTCTGCAGCCAAGCAATACAAAACCCTGTTGGCAGAAGCCGCCAGCAAAAACGCACTGGCGCCGCCCGAGCACCCCCAGCTGCAGCGCTTGCGGCGCATTGCAGACCAGCTGATTCCCTTTGCCAATGAGTGGAACCCGCGCGCCAAATCCTGGCAATGGGAGGTCAACTTGATTGGCAGCAAACAGATCAATGCCTTTTGCATGCCGGGCGGCAAGATTGTTTTCTACACCGGCATCATCGAGCAGCTCAAGCTGACCGACGACGAGGTGGCGCAAATCATGGGCCACGAAATTGCGCATGCCCTGCGCGAGCATGCGCGCGAACGCATGGGCAAAAGCACCGCCACCAGCATTGGCGCGGGCGTGGTGTCGCAACTGCTCGGGCTGGGCGATCTGGGGCGCACCGTCACCAACTACGGCGTGCAACTGCTGAACCTGACCTTCAGCCGGTCAGACGAGTCTGAGGCTGATCTGGTCGGGCTGGAGCTGGCAGCGCGCGCCGGCTACGACCCGCAAGCCGGCGTCACCTTGTGGCAAAAAATGTCGGCCAGCAGCAAAGGCGCACCGCCGCAATGGCTGAGCACGCACCCGGCGGGCAACACGCGCATCACCGACATCGAGCGCAATCTGCCGCGCGTCATGCCGCTCTACGAGCGGGCGCGCAAAGGCTGACACTGGCCCTGGGCGCGGCCTACACCGGCGGCAGTAGCAAAACAAAAATCTAATCGCGGCATTGCATGGAGATGTGGCTGCGAAGTTTTTTATGCCGCCACTCAAAGCGCAAACTCATAGCCCACAGTAATGGGCGCATGGTCTGAAAACCGCTCGTCTTTGTAAATCGCTTCGCTGCGCGCCAGCGCGGCAAAGGCCGGGGTGGCCAGGTGGTAGTCGAGCCGCCAGCCCACGTTATTGGCGTAGGCCTGGCCGCGGTTGCTCCACCAGGTGTAGCAAGCGTCGGTGGTGTCGGGTTGCAAGTGCCGGTACACATCGACCAGGCCGCCGCCGGTTTTGTCGTG
>JBIKHX010000253.1:0-3920 GCA_044361945.1 Polaromonas sp.
CTCGCAGGAGTCGGCGCTGGTTTTCAGCCCGCGGATGACCTCGACCACCTTCATCAGGGGCACCGGGTTGAAAAAATGGTAGCCGGCAAAGCGTTCGGGATGCCTCAGGCCGGCGGCAATGGCTGTGATCGATAAAGAGGAGGTGTTGGAGACCAGGACGGCCTGCTCTGAGACGATGGACTCGAGCTCAGTGAAGAGTGCTTTTTTAACCTCAAGTCGCTCAACAATGGCTTCGATCACCAACTCGCAGTCGCTCAACTCTGCCAGCGTGGCGGGCAGTGTCAGCCGTGCCAGACAAGCAGCGGCAGCCGCGGCGTCCATCTTGCCCTTGGCCACCAGCTTGTCCCATTGACCGGACACCGATTGGCGGGCACTGGCGCTGGCGCTCGGGATCTTGTCGAACAACTTGACCTGGCTACCGGCCTGCGCAGCGATCTGGGCAATGCCTTGTCCCATAGCGCCGGCACCGATGACGGCAATGGTTTTGTAGCGTGTTGGCATGTTGTTTCAGCGGCGAACCTGTAGCGCGCCAGGATTCACGATGTTCGTCGGTGTGCCTTTGATGAAGTTGACAACATTGTCAAACGCCGCCCCGAAGTAAAGCTCATAGCTTTCTTGCTCAACGTAGCCGATATGGGGCGTGCAAATACAGTTTTCGAGTCGCAGCAAAGAGTGGCCTTGCAAGATCGGCTCAGACTCGAAAACGTCAACCGCGGCCATGCCGGGGCGTCCCCTGTTCAGAGCAGTGACCAGAGCGTCCGGCTGAATAAGTTCCGCGCGCGAGGTGTTGACCAGCAGGGCCGTGGTTTTCATGAGCGACAGGTCTTCGAACGTGACAATCCCGCGGGTGGCATCGTTGAGCCGCAAATGCAAGGTGAGCACGTCAGACTGAGCAAAAAAATCGGCTTTGTTGGCTGCCAGTTCGAATCCGTCGGCCAGGGCCTGTTCACGCGAGGCCTCACGACCCCAAACCAGCACACGCATGCCAAATGCGCGACCGTAACCGGCGATGATCTTGCCGATTTTTCCGTAGCTCCAGATACCCAGCGTTTTACCTTTGAGCACGGTGCCCAAGCCAAAATTAACCGGCATTGAACTCGACTTCAGCCCGGCCTGTTGCCAGGCGCCATGTTTGAGGTGGCTGATGTAGTGGGGCAGGCGGCGTATGGCCGTCATGATCAGTGCCCAGGTCATTTCTGCCGGCGCAATGGGCGAACCTGCGCCTTCTGCCACCACAATGCCTCGTTCCGTGCAAGCGGCCACATCAATGTGGTCACCGACTTTGCCGGTCTGCACGATCAGTTTGAGCTTGGGTAGTTTTTCGATCAATGTGCGCGGCATGTGCGTGCGCTCACGGATCAAAACAACCACGTCTGCATCTTTCAGGCGAACCGACAACTGGCCAATGCCCTTGACAGTATTGGTGTAGACCTTCGCCTGGTAGGCGTCTAGTTTGGAGGCGCATTGCAGCTTGCGAACGGCGTCCTGGTAGTCATCAAGAATCACAATATTCATGTTGATATTGTGCCTGCAAGTCGAATAAGCAGGCCGGGCAGATGCCCTGAAATCCCAGGGCAGGTCTTCAGACGCCAGGCCCTGCGTCCCCGGGGTTCAATGTGAGCGCTGTGACTGACTCATGCGTTCGAGTTCAGCGCAAACGTCGGCCATGCGACCCGTGATCACCATGCGGCCGGCGCAGGCCGGACTGGCGCCGGGCTCAAACTCGCGCAAAACCCGCAAACCCGATGGCGTCCGGCCTTGCGCGGCATGTGTGCGGGCGTGAAAGCAGGTCAGGGGTTTAGCCCCCAGCACGGGCCGCTGTTGAGCCGGCTTGGCGATACCCGCAATGCTTTTGCCAAGTTTATTTTGAACGTAGCGTTCTTCAGAAAGCTGGAGTTTTGCTGGAGCGGTCACAAACCAGCTTAAAAAACCGTGCAGTGGCGCCCACAGACCGGCAAGGTGAACCGAAGAAAAAGAAGCAGTGTTTCCCATGATGACTCCTATTGAGTGATGACACAGGCAGGATTTCTGAAGGGCCAGAGGCCATGGTTTTGCAACGCCAGGGTGTGGGTTCTTCATCAGAACCCGACGCCCGCCACCTGGCGCGAAAAATTAGGGGTGAAAGTTTCAGTGCTGCTGGCTCACATCAGCATGGTGTTGCGGATCAGGCCGACGGCCAAGCCTTCGATTTCAAAGGGCTCACCGGGCCCCACGATGATGGTCTCGAAGTCCGGGTTTTCTGGCAGGAGTTCAATGTGGTTTTTAGTCCGGCGCAGCCGCTTGACGGTGACTTCATCGCCAAGGCGCGCCACCACAATTTGACCGTTGCGGGCTTCTTTGTTTTGTTGCACGGCCAGCAGGTCGCCATCCATGATGCCTACGTCGCGCATGCTCATGCCGCGTACTTTGAGCAGGTAGTCAGGCTGGCGCTGAAACAAGCTGGACTCAAAGTAATAGGTTTGCTCAATGTGCTCCTGCGCGAGAATAGGGCTGCCGGCGGCAACCCGCCCCACCAGAGGCAGGGCGAGCTGGGCTAGGCTTTGCAAGGGCAGGGAAAATTGTTTGTTGCGTGACTCATTGAGTGAGCGCAGGGTGTCACTGCGAAGTCGGATGCCGCGTGAAGTGCCGCTGACCAGTTCGATGGCGCCTTTGCGAGCCAGAGCTTGTAGATGCTCTTCGGCGGCGTTGGCGGACTTGAAGCCCAGCTCACTGGCAATTTCTGCGCGCGTAGGGGGAGCGCCGGTGCGGGCGATGGCGCTTTGAATCAGCTCGAGGATCTGTTGCTGCCGTGCAGTGAGCTTGGGGCCTTCCGCCAGGCGGGAAATGTCGCTGAGAATGGTCATGGCATGGCTCCTGTTGAAGTTTTCGTTCGCCTACTGTTTTAATATCCAGTAACTGTATTTTTATCCAGTTTTTGAAAGTTTGCAAGCAATGGGTCAAAAAATAGTGATTTTGGGCACCGGCGGCACCATTGCCGGTACTGCAGCCAGTCCACTGGACCATACCGGTTACACCGCCGGGCAGCTGGGGGTGGCTGATTTGCTGGCAGGTCTGCCGTCGGCCGGCAACGGGGCTGGTGCGGATCGTTTCATTGTCGAACAGCTCGCGCAACTCGACAGCAAGGACATGGCTTTTGACGTCTGGGTCAAGCTGGCGCAGCGCGTGGCACACCACATTTCACAGCCAGAAGTGCAGGCGGTACTCATCACCCACGGTACGGACACGCTGGAAGAGACAGCTTACTTTCTGCACGCGCTGCTGATGCCGGCCAAACCCGTGGTGCTGACCTGTGCCATGCGCCCGGCCACTGCCCTGGCTCCCGACGGTCCGCAAAACATGATGGACGCGCTGGCCGTAGCGGCAAGCCCAGGTGCCGTCGGTGTGAGCGTTGTGTGTGCTGGTGCGGTGTTTGGCGCTGAAGATGTGCAAAAAATTCATCCTTACCGCCTGAACGCGTTTGGTGCCGGCGACGCCGGGCCGATTGCTTATGTCGAAGAGGGCCGGTTGCGTCAGTTAAGGCCCTGGCCGCATGCATCGACCGGTTTGCCGGAGGGCAGGGCTGCCCTGCTGGCTCGACTGGCCGATACCCGATGGCCCCGTGTGGAGGTGGTGATGAGCCATGCCGGCGCCGATGGTTGGGTGGTCAGAGCTCTAGTTGAGGCCGGTGTGCAGGGTTTGGTGGTGACCACCACCGGCAACGGAACGGTGCACCAGGATCTGGAAGCTGCCTTGCGGGTGGCCATGGCACAAGGGGTCAAAGTGCTGCGTGCAAGCCGTTGCACTGAAGGCCGCTTGCTTGAAGGCGGCAACGATGCCCTGCCTGCCGCCCCCGGCTTGAACTCTGCCAAAGCCCGCATCGCTTTGATGCTGGCATTGATGCAATCGAATTGAGATCCGCAGCGCAAAGCACTGCGCGCGCT
>JBIKHX010000254.1:0-3918 GCA_044361945.1 Polaromonas sp.
ACTGGTTGTGGCGACGGGCGCTGGGGGAGCAGCTGCCGCCGCCGCGTTAGCTGCCAGCTCAGGGCACCAAGCCCAGCGCATGCATGTAAGCCGGCTCCAGCATCAAATCGTCCCAGGCCACGGCGGCCTTGGTAGGGAGCAGGGCCAGGCGGCGTTCTTCGCTGGACTCCAGCGGCTCCCACTGGCCTTTGACTTGGGCGCGGGTCATGCCTTCGAGCAGTTCGTCCACGGCCGCGCCGCCGTCCAGGCTCTGGTTGCACAGCAGCACCATGTCGCAGCCGGCGTTCAGCGCGGCCACGGCGGCTTCGGTGTAGCTCACTTGCTTGCCGTCAAGCAGGCGTGCGCCGGCCATGCTCAGGTCATCGCTGAAAACAGCGCCGCCAAAACCCAACTGGCCGCGCAGAATGAAACCCAGCCATTTTTCTGAAAAACCGGCGGGGCGCGCGTCCACCTTGGGGTAAATAACATGCGCGGGCATGACGCTGGTCAGCGTGGTGTTGAGCCAGTCGTAAGGGGCTGCGTCGTCGGCCAATATGGCTTTGAGGCTGCGGCGGTCCACCGGTATGTCGGTGTGCGAGTCGGCCTTGACGAAGCCGTGGCCGGGGAAGTGCTTGCCGCAGTTGGCCATGCCGGCTTGCAAGAGGCCGTGCATGAGGCTTTTGGCCAGCAAGGCGACCAGGCGCGGGTCGCGGCTGAAGGCGCGGTCGCCGATGACGCCGCTCTCGCCCCAGTCCAGGTCCAGCACCGGTGTGAAGCTGAAGTCCACACCGCAGGCGCGCAGCTCGGCGCCCAGCACATAGCCGCAAGCCGTGGCGGCGTTGGTGGCTGCCATGGCACCGGCGCCCTCACCGCTAGGGCCGTCTTGCAGCCACATCTGGCCCAGCGCGCGCATGGGCGGCAGGTGCGTGAAGCCGTCGGTCTTGAAGCGCTGCACACGGCCACCCTCGTGGTCCACGCAAATCAGCAGGTCTTTGCGCACTTTTTTGATCTCGGCGCACAGGGCGCTGAGCTGAGCGCGGTTTTCCCAGTTACGGGCAAACAGGATCAGCCCGCCGGTCAGCGGATGCTTCAGGCGTTGGCGATCGGTCTTGGTCAGCGTGAGGCCGGCGATGTCGATGATAAGGGGGGCGTGCTGGCCGGATGTGGTGTTCATAAAGATGCTTGATAAAGAAAAAAACTAGGAGGCACTGGCTTGCTCGACCACCACAAAACTGGCGGCGTAGTCAGTCTCGTCGGTCACGCTGACGTGAGCGCTCAACTGCCGGGCCTCGAACCAGGCCTTGAGCTCGCCGTGCAGCACGATGTGCGGCTGGCCGCTGGCGGCTTTGGCGATTTCACAATGCCGCCAGGTCATGGGCATGCGCATGCCCATACCGACGGCTTTGCTGAAAGCTTCTTTGGCCGAAAAGCGGGTGGCCAGGTAGCGAATGCCGCGCTCAGGCCAGCGCTTGCTGCGCTGCTGCCAGGTGGCAAATTCGGCGTCGCTCAATATCTTGAGGGCAAAGCGCTCGCCGTGGCGCTCCAGACTGACGCGTATGCGCCGGACATCACAGACGTCGGTACCGATGCCGTAAATCATGAGGCGACAAATGCTGCGTCAATGCAGCGCAAATAGTCTTTGACCGTGGCGGTGTAGCCCAGCTCAAGCGCGTCGGCAACAAGCGCATGGCCTATAGAGACTTCGAGCACGCCGGGCACTTCGCGCAGAAATTCGCTGAGGTTATCGCGGTTCAGGTCGTGGCCGGCGTTGACGCCCAGGCCGCACAAGGCCGCGGCTTGGGCCGTCTTGACAAAGGCTTGCAGGGCTTGGTTTTTGTGCAGCCCGGGCCAGGCGCGCGCATAGGTTTCGGTGTAGAGCTCAACGCGGTCAGCGCCCAGCGCAGCCACGGCGGCCATGGATTCGGGCACCGGGTCCATGAACAGGCTCACCCGCACGCCCAGCGCATGGCATTCGTCAATGATGGGGCGAAGCCGGGCTGCGTCGTCCGGAAATGACCAACCGTGGTCGCTGGTGGACTGGTCAGCGCTGTCTGGCACCAGAGTGGCCTGGTCGGGCTTGAGCTCGCGCACAAAGGCCATCAGGTTGTGAAAGGGGTTGCCCTCGATGTTGAATTCGCGGCCCGGCCAGTCGCCCATCATGGCGGCCAGCTCGTGAACATCATGTTGCTTGATGTGCCGCTCGTCAGGACGGGGGTGCACGGTGATACCACTGGCGCCGGCCATGAGGCACAGCTGCGCGGCGCGCAACACACTGGGGATACCGAGCTCGCGGGTGTTACGCAGCAAAGCGACCTTGTTCACATTGACCGACAAAGCGGTGCGACCGCCCGCCAGTGCGGAGTTCGGAGGGATGTTTTTAGAAGTAGCCATAAGTCAGGTTGAAACCGGGCAAAAAACAGCGGGCCTTAGAGCGACTGCAGGTCGATCATCATTTGACGGGTCTTGAGCACTTTCACGCCGCAATGGTAGTGCAGCAAGGCGCGCAACTGTGGTTTGAGCTCGGAAATAATGGGAAGGCATGCTTGCACAGTGTCTGAAAAAGTCGCGCCATCGGCCAGCGTTTGTTGCAGGCTCAGCCATTGTGCGCCCATGAGGCTGGCCCGGTCGTCGTCATGCGCTTCGCGCAGCCCGGCCTCAGGCACCAGCACATAAGCTGTGGCGGGCTCAAGCGGCAGCAAGGTGGCGGTTTGCGCATCCAGCGTGGGCAGCAAGCCGATGTCACGCAGCAGACGCAGCTCAAAAGCGCGCAGCGCCACCGGCAAGGTGTCCATGTTTTGCTTGGCCAGCAGCTCGACAGTGACAGCGTAGGCATCAAACAGCGCCGGGTGCGGGTCGTCACGCGCCAGCAGGCGCATCAGCAATTCGTTGAGGTAATAGCCTGAGAGCAGCGCGTCCCCCGTGGGCATGACGTGGCCGCCCTGCCACTCGGCGCTTCTGAGGTTGCGGATTTCAGCATCCCCACCAAAAGCCACATGCAGGCGTTGCAGCGGCAGCAGCACCGGGCGAAAGTTGGAGCTGGGTTTTTTGGCACCCCGCGCCACCAGCGCAATGCGCCCCTGACGGCGCGTGAACACTTCCAGGATCAGGCTCGACTCGCTCCAGTCGTAGCGGTGCAGCACATAGGCTGGCTCGTCAGAAAATCGTTTGGCAGCCAATCCAACTACTCATAACCGAAGGTTTTCACCCTCGCGTCGTCGTCCGCCCAGCCGGAGCGCACCTTGACCCAAATCTCCAGGAAGACTTTGCCGCCCGTCAGCGTCTCGAGTTCGTGGCGCGCTTCGGTGCCTATGCGTTTGAGCTTTTCGCCCTTCTCTCCAATGATCATGCCCTTGTGGCCGTCGCGCTCAACAACGATGGTAGCCGCCACGCGGCGCAAATTGCCCTCTTCCTCGTACTTGTCGATGATCACCGTCGAGGTGTAGGGCAGCTCGTCACCGGTCAGGCGAAAGAGTTTTTCGCGGATGATCTCAGCGGCCATGAAGCGGTCGCTGCGGTCGGTCAGCTCGTCGGCGCCGTACATCCAGGGCTGCCCGGGCAGGTATTTCTCGCAGATGCCGAACAGGCGCTCGATGTCTTTGGCGTTGTTGGCAGACATGGGCACAAACTCGGCAAAGTTGTGGCGCTCCTGCATCTCGCGCAGCCAGGGTGCGAGGTCGCCGCGCCGATGAATCAGGTCAAATTTGTTGGCCAGCAAGATGGCTGGCGTACCTGCCGGCAGCAGGGCCAGCACCTTGGCGTCGGCGGTGTTGAACTGGCCGGCCTCGACCACAAAGACGATCAGGTCCACGTCGTTCACAGCGCCGACCACAGTGCGGTTGAGCGAGCGGTTCAGGGCGTTGCTGTGGCGGGTCTGGAAACCCGGCGTATCAACAAACACAAACTGCGTGGGCCCGATGGAGCGCATGCCGGTGATGCGGT
>JBIKHX010000255.1:0-3908 GCA_044361945.1 Polaromonas sp.
AGAGGTCGTGGCGCAGCAAGCCCTCACGCATCAGCGTTGAAAGAATGCGGTGCAAGGTCGCTTTGGGCAGACCGCTGTGGCGCAATAGCTCTGTGAAAGTCATGGGGGCTTTGGCCACAGAGACGATGTTCAGCAAAGACATCGCCTTTTCAAGAACCCCGGCACCTGGCTGGGCTTCGCTGCCGGCAGCAGGGGTCACTGACTTTGTTAAGAGTTCCACTGAAAGAAACCTTGTTTGATTTTCTTAGGTTTGGTCGCGTAAAAGCTGATTTTGCATCCAAAAATCTGTCAGTACTGCTTTAAAAGGCAAGCAGAATTCAGGGTAAGCACCAATAGATGGAACTTTGTATAGGAATAACAATCCAGCTTATTAATTAAGTTCCAATGAATGGAACAAACAAGGAGGCCTCTCATGTTCAATCGCAGACAGTTTTCCCAATCTCAAAGGAATTCCCCATGCTAAAAGTTATCAAACACTTCAACACGGCCCTGCTGGCGCTGACAGCGCTGACATTGGGCGTGCCGCATGCACTGGCGCAGGATGCCAACTACCCGAACAAGGCCATTCGCCTGATCGTCCCGGTACCGCCTGGCGGCGCTGCGGACGCCATGGCGCGGCTGGTTGCAGAGCATCTGCAAAGCAAATGGGGACAGCCGGTCACCGTGGACAACAAGCCGGGTGCAGGCTCGGCCGTGGGGCTTGGCTTGCTGGCCAAATCCCCCGCTGACGGCTACACCATCGGGCTGGGCAATATCGCAGCCAATGCCATCAACCCGGCCTTGCAACCGACTGCTTTTTCTTACCATCCTGTCAATGACTTCGCAGCCATCTCACTGGTTGGCGTGACGCCGCTGGTGCTGGTGGTGCATGCTGAGAAAGTACCGGCAAAAACAATTCCAGAGTTCATTGCTTACCTCAAGGCCAATCCAGGCAAATTGGCCTATGGCTCATCGGGCGTGGGATCGTCGCTGCATATCGCGATGGAGCTGTTTTTGCAAAAGACAGACACCAAAATGCTTCACGTGCCGTACAAAGGCTCTGCACCCATGATGACCGACCTGATTGGCGGCCAGGTGATTGCCTCCATGGATGCTGCAGCCACCAGCTGGCCTCAGGTGCAGGCCGGCAAGCTGCGCGCTCTGGGCGTTGCCGGACCTGAAAAAGCATTTTTCGCTCCTGATCTGCCGTTGCTGCGCGACCTGGTGCCGGGCTTTGATGTGAAACCCTGGCATGGGCTGATGGCACCTGCCGGCACACCGCCGGCGATCGTCAACAAGCTGTCGCTGGAAGTTCAGGCTTATCTGCGCACACCCGAGGCCAAGGCCAAACTGCAGGACAAGGGCATCATCCGCGTGGGAAATACTGCGGCTGAGTTCCAGGCTTTCATGGCCGCTGAGTTTGACACTTATAAAAAGGTGATTCAGAGCGCTGGGATCAAAGCAGATTAATGCTCCGGCTGCGCGTCGGCATGCCGGATGACGTGGCCATGGCTGCTGTCTATCTGGCATCGGACGAAGTCAGCTTTGTCACGGGTGTGGACCTGCCGGTAAACGGCGGTCTGACATCGCTGGCGCCTTCCGCTCTGATATCGCCCAAAATGCGCAGATGGTGGGGCCGCCAAGCTGTTCAACTACAAGAAGATCCGAAAACATGACTCATCCCATCACATCAACACCGCCAGAAAGCCGCAGCATCGCTGGCGTTTATCCAGTGTTGCCTACGCCGTTTGACTTGGCGCTTCATCCCGACATCGATTCTTTGCGCTGCCTGGTGCGTTACCTGCTGTGCTGCGGTGTGGACGGCATGACATTTCCGGGTGTGGCCAGTGAATTCGCCCAGCTCTCCGAAGAGGAGCGCATGCAACTCACGCAAGTCGTGCTCGAAGAAGTAGCCGGCCGTGTCCCGGTCGTGATTGGCGTGTCAAGCAGCGACCCGGCCATGACCATGCGACTGGCGAAACATGCCAGCCATGCAGGTGCCGCAGCTTTGATGGTTGCTGCACCGCCCAATTTACCCACAGCCGAAGGACAGTCGGCGTATTTTGCGCAACTGGCTGCCGGCGTCCCGGGTACGCCCTTGATGCTGCAAAACGTACCACCGCCGGTGGGCGCAGGCTTGGACGCCACGGTGCTGTTGGACATTCTCAAGGCCGTGCCGGCCATTGAATACATCAAAGAAGAAAGTCTGCCTAGCGGACAGCGCCTGAGCACCGTTCGCGCCGGTGCGCCGGCCAGCCTGCGCGGTGTTTTAGGCGGCGCAGGCGGTCGCTACATCACCGATGAACTGCGACGCGGCGCTTGCGGCACCATGCCGGCCATCGAACTGGCGGAAGTGCATGTGGCATTGTTCAAAGCCCACCGGCAAGGTGATGAGAAAAAGGTCCGCGAAATATTCACGCGCATGCTGCCGATTCTGAATATTCAGGCCGTATTTCGCTGGTCGCTGACCAAACAAGTTTTGTATGGCCGGGGACTGATTCGCAACCCGGCCCAGCGCATTGCCGGACCGCAGCTTGACACCTTAGACCTGGCGGATGTGAACGCCTTCATGGGCGACATGCAGGATTTGCTGCTGCCCGCCCAGAAACTGGCCACTCTGAATCTCCCCGCAAAGGCGGCGCATGGCAAAGCTTGAGCTCAAACAGCTGGCCAAATCTTTTGGCGACACGGCCGTCATCCACGGTCTTGATCTGACGGTTGACGACGGCGCGTTCTGTGTTTTGTCTGGACCTCCGGTTGCGGCAAATCTACCTTCCTGCGTATGATCCCGGGGCCCGACCGCGACAGCGCCATTGGCTTAGGCGCGATAGTGGGTTTGCAATTTGAATCTTAACAAGCCCACCTTTTTTTTGACCAACGGGCAACGTGCCTGCTGAGCCGCCCGGGGAAATTACAACGAAACAAGGCATCCGACACATGAACGATTTCCCGAAAATCATCAGCGTTGAAACTTTCATCATCTCCATCCCCAGGCAAACGCCCTACCTCGGGCCGCTGGGCCCAGGCGAATCCATCAACAGCCGCGGCTACCTGATCCGCAAGGGCAATCGGTGCATCTACCCGGACTCTGACATGTCGGTGCTTATCAAGGTCACCGCAGAAGATGGCACCGTGGGCTGGGGTGAAACCTACGGCATCGTGGCGCCGGATGCCGTCACCAGCATCATTGATGATGTACTGGGGCCTGTGACGATTGGACGCGACCCGCGCGATGCGATGGTGATTCAAGAAGACCTGTACGACATGATGCGCGTACGTGGGTTTTTTGGCGGGTACTACATGGATGCGATAGCCGGCGTTGACATTGCCATTTGGGATTTGTTCGGCAAGCTGGTAAAGCAGCCGCTGGTCAAACTGCTGGGCGGCCAGCGGATGGAATCAATTCCGGTCTATGTGTCAGGCCTGCCAGCCGCCACGCTGGAGGCACGCCTGCAAATGGCGCAGGATTTCAAAGCACGCGGTTTTGATGCCTTCAAGTACGCTGCAGCGGTTTCGCACGAAGGCATTGTCAATGAGATGCGGGTTCTGCGCGAAGGGCTTGGCCCCGGCGTCAAACTGATGGTCGATCTGCACTGGAAGTTCACTGCACAAGAATCAATTCAGCTGATCAGTCAGCTAGAGCCTTACCGCCCTTATTTTGTGGAAGCGCCCTGCCAGCCTGAAGACATTGAGGGACAGGCCCACGTGGGTTCCAGCATCCGGGTGCCGCTGGCGCTGGGTGAAGAGTGGCGCACAGTTTATGAAGTACGCCCGCGCCTGGAGCGCCGCGCCATGTCGATCATCCAGCCGGAAATGGGACACACGGGCATCAGTCAGTTCATGCAGATCGCACGCATGGCCAATGCCTTTCACGTCAAGGTGATTCCGCATGCCAGCATTGGCATCGGTATTTTTCAGGCTGCCAGTTT
>JBIKHX010000256.1:0-3900 GCA_044361945.1 Polaromonas sp.
GTTCTCGCGCACCTACCTGCAGCAATTGATCGATTCAGGCTTGGTGCGCCTGAACGGTTTGCCCGTGACCAAGGCTTCCTTCAAGGTCAAGGCTGGCGATCGCGTGCAAATTGAACTCAGGCCAACCCCGCAAAGCCAGGCCTTCAAACCCGAAGACATGGTCTTGGACGTGGTGTTTGAAGACGCCCACCTGCTGGTCATCAATAAACCTGCAGGGCTGGTGGTGCATCCGGCCCCCGGCAACTGGAGCGGCACCTTGCTCAACGGCTTGTTGGCACGCGACGACGCGACCCGTTTTTTGCCGCGCGCAGGCATCGTGCACCGGCTCGACAAGGACACCAGCGGCCTGATGGTGGTGGCCAAGACCCGCGAAACCATGGACCGTTTGGTAGAGATGATTGCCGCGCGTGAGGTCAGCCGGGACTATCTGGCTGTCGGGCACCGGGCTTGGCAAGGCTCGCGGCAGCAGCAGGTGGCACTGCCTATTGGCCGCGACCCGCGCAACCGCCTGCGCATGGCCGTTGTTGACCTGGAGCGCAATTCAGGCAAGACCGCCATGACCGATATTTCGCTGATTGACAACCAGGACGCCCATTGTCTGGTGCGTTGCAAGCTCCACACGGGGCGCACCCATCAGATTCGTGTTCACATGGCTTCATTGGGTCACCCGCTGGTTTCGGACGAGATTTACGGCGGCGAGGTGGCAGCTGGGCTGAGCCGGCAGGCTTTGCATGCCCGGCGATTGGCTTTTGCCCACCCCTGCAGCGCTGAGGCTTTGGCCTTTGTCGCCCCCGTACCGGACGATCTTGAGCACGCCATCCAGGCCTTGGGCCTGAGCTACAATGGAAAAACGTAGTCGTGATGACTGCGCTCGCGTTGCGCAGGCCTTGTGTCTGCCCCGCAGGGTGAATTGCGCTGACATTTGTCTTTTGACACCAGCCGCTGAGCGACTTGCTCGCTCGCATTTTTATCGGATTTGAAAAATCATGAATACCTTGGATGCAAAGTGCGTCCTCGAAACGGCATTGATCTGCGCTGCACAGCCGCTGCACGTGCGCGAGATGGAGGTGCTTTTCGATGGTGTGCTGTCAGCCGATACCATCAAAGAATTGCTGCATCAGTTGCAAGATGACTGGGCAGTCCGCGGCGTGGAGCTGGTGCATGTGGCCAATGGCTGGCGGTTTCAGAGCCGCCCTGCCATGCGGGAATTCCTGGACCGTCTCCACCCTGAAAAGCCCCCTAAATACACCCGTGCCACCCTTGAAACCTTGGCCATCATTGCCTACCGACAGCCCGTCACCCGCGGCGATATGGAAGACATTCGCGGCGTGACCATCAACAGTTTGTTGCTCAAACAGCTCGAAGAGCGTGGCTGGGTCGAGGTGATCGGTCACCGTGAAACGGTCGGCAGGCCAGGGCTTTACGCCACCACACGGCAGTTTTTAGACGATCTCGGGGTGGAGTCTCTAGACCAGTTGCCCATTTTGAGCAGTGGTGAGGGTGAAGGCGCTATGCTTGAACAAATCGAGTTCGGTCTGTCTGATTCCGTTGCTGCCGGTGAGGCCGCAGATTCCGCACAAGGCCTGCTCACCCCAGCAGATGAGTCCCTGGAAAGCCCTCAAATGGCATCAATGGCTGACGCAGCCCCGGATGCCGTGCAAGAAGATGATGGGCCGGCTGGCCCCCCCCGCTCGCCAGCTGATTGAACGACCGATATGCCCTGCGGCCAAACCATGAAGGCCGGCGGACAACCCCCCTGAGCGGGAAGTTTTTGAAGGCGCGCAAGCCCTGAAACCCTGCATACCCTGGTCCCGGCCAGGCCGATAGAGGCCCTTTAAGCCAAGTAAAAGATGAACCCTCCAGACACCCCTATTGCGGCTTCAGCCACAGCCGAGTCGATGTCCACCGTGACTGACACCACTCCGGCGCCGGCACTTCAGGCCGAGCCTTTGGATGCCGGCCAGGAACAAGCGCCCAAGCCCGCGCAGGCACACCGGCCGGCAGCCGTGCCGGTTTACCAGTTCGAAGATGTGGTCACGGGCCAGTTCGATGCGGATGAGGACGACATCGCCCTGGAGCCGCCCAAGCGGGTTTTGTCGGCACTGCCGGAAAGCCCTAAATTGCACAAAGTGTTGGCGCAGGCGGGCCTGGGCTCGCGCCTGGAAATGGAGCAGCTGATTCTTGAGGGCAGAATTTCGGTGAATGCGGAGCCCGCACACATCGGTCAGCGCATCCAGTTTGGCGACAACGTCAAAGTCAACGGCAAGCCCATTCGCGTTCGCATAGACCCGCCACCCGCCCGCGTGATTGCGTACCACAAGCCTACCGGCGAGGTGGTAACGCATGACGATCCGCAAAACCGCCCAACTGTTTTCAGGCGTTTGCCTAAGCTGATTCAGGGCAAGTGGCAGTCGGTCGGACGCCTGGACCTGAACACCGAGGGATTGCTGCTGCTGACCAGTTCCGGCGAACTGGCCAACAAGCTGATGCACCCGCGTTTTGGTCTGGAGCGTGAATACGCCGTGCGCGTTCTGGGCGCCCTGAACGCCGAAGAAAAAAAGCGCCTGCTTGAAGGTGTGCAGCTCGACGATGGAATGGCTCAGTTCAGCACCATCGAAGCCGGCGGCGGAGAAGGCGCCAATTGCTGGTACCGCGTGACGATTTCTGAAGGCCGCAACCGCGAAGTGCGCCGAATGTTCGAAGCCGTCGGTCACGCCGTCAGCCGCCTGATCCGCATTCGCTACGGCGCCGTGATGCTGCCGCGTGGCTTGAAGCGGGGCGCTTTTGTTGAGCTCGATGACCAGGATATTGCTGCGCTGACCAATGCCTTGATTCGTTCGGAGGGCAGGGGCGATCAGCGCTCTGCGCGGCAGCGGCCGGCCGGTGGCGCCGGGGGGCGCGGACAGCGGCGCGAGCGCCCCGCAGACAGCCGTGGCCCGGGCCGGGCCGATGCGTACCGGCCTGACACTTCACGCCCGCCTGTGGAGCCGCAGTTGTTCGACGCTGAGACCGGGGAGGCGCCGGAACCCTATGATTTGCAGCCGCCGCCCATGCGCCAGGACGGCGGCCGGGGCGCTGGACGGGGCCCCCGTGGCCCTGGCCCCGGCGGCCCGCGTGGCGGTCAGCGTCAGGGTCCCGGTGGCGGTGCGGGTCAGGGACAGGGGCAGCAGCGCCGCGGCGAGCGCAAACCCAGGCCGGATGGGCCGCCGGCTGGCTCTCAACCCGACCCGATGAAAACCTCCTTTGGCTACATAGGCGCTGAAACTTTCACCCGGCAGCGGCAGGCGCAAGGTCAGCGCCGCCCCGGCGGTGGCTCCGGTGGGGTCGGCGGCGGGCAGCGTCGCGGCGGCTCCGGTAATCGGGGGGGTGGCGCCGGCGGAGGCGGGGGCGGAAGGGGCGGCAATCGCTAAAAACTCTCTATGGCGTCTTTTCCTTTGGCCCCGAAGGGATAGGTGCTCAGGTTAAAATCAGAGGCTAAGTTCATATTGAACAGCCCCCAAAATCAAAATTGAAGGACTTCCATGGCTATCGAACGCACTCTCTCCATCATCAAGCCTGACGCTGTCGCCAAGAACGTCATTGGCCAGATTTATGCCCGCTTCGAAGCTGCCGGCCTGAAAATCGTGGCTGCTAAGTTTGTGCATCTCTCGCGTGGCGAGGCAGAGGCTTTTTACGGTGTGCACCGTGCCCGTCCTTTCTTCAAGGACTTGGTTGACTTCATGATCTCCGGCCCCGTCATGATCCAGGCATTGGAAGGTGAAAATGCGATTCTCAAGCACCGCGACCTGATGGGGGCAACTGACCCGAAGAAAGCAGCTCCCGGCACCATTCGCGCCGATTTCGCTGAAAGCATCGACGCCAATGCGGTTCACGGCTCTGACGCAGCCGAAACCGCACAAG
>JBIKHX010000257.1:0-3886 GCA_044361945.1 Polaromonas sp.
CATCGCCCTTTATGAACACTTTCCAAGACAGCGCCGCCACCGCTTTTTCACTCATCACCTCGCTGGACCCGGTGCTGGCCGGCATCGTGCTGCGTTCGCTCGCCGTCAGTGCCTGCGCCTGCGCGCTGGCCTGCAGCCTGGGGCTGGTGCTGGGTGCCTGGCTGGGTGTGGCCCGCTTTGCCGGGCGCGGTGTGGTGCTGGCTTTTCTCAACACCGCGCTGGCGCTGCCTTCGGTGGTGGTGGGTCTGGTGGTGTACCTGCTGCTCTCGCGCTCGGGCCCGCTGGGTTTTCTGGGTTGGCTTTTTTCTTTCAAGGCCATGGTGTTGGCGCAAGCCGTGTTGGTGCTGCCTGTGGTGACCGCGCTGGTTCGCCAAAGCATTGACGACGCCGAGCGTCAGCATGGCGAGCAACTGCAGTCGCTGGGCGCGGGCACCGGCTGGCGCGGCCTGATTTTGCTGTGGGACGAGCGCTACGCTTTGCTGACCGTGGTGATCGCGGCTTTCGGCCGGGCCATCTCCGAGGTGGGCGCGGTGATGGTGGTGGGCGGCAACATCGAAGGTTTCACACGCGTGATGACCACCGCCATTGCGCTGGAAACCAGCAAGGGCGACTTGCCGCTGGCGCTGGCGCTGGGTGTGTTGCTGCTGTTGGTGGTGTTGCTGCTGAACGCCTTGATTGCCTTGATTCGCTACTGGCGTGAGGCCCGTGAAGGACAGGGCGCCCGGGCGGCGCCGCATGCTGCCGATCGCGCGGCCACTTTGGGGTCGGCCGGATGAACGCGCCGCACAGTGCCGCCAGCCCGCAGCAAGAGGCGGACGTCCTGATTTCGCTGCGCCAGGCCAGCGTGCACTTCGGCCCTTTTGCGGCACTCTCCGCTTGCACGCTGAACATTGCGCGCGGCGAGCGGGTGGCGCTGGTCGGCTCTAACGGCAGTGGCAAGAGCACTTTGTTGCGCCTGATTCATGGCTTGCTGCCGGCGTCCGGCGGGCTCAATCTGCGCCCGCATGCCGCCCCGCAGGCCATGCTGTTTCAGCGGCCCTACATGCTGCGCACCAGTGCGCAAAACAATGTGGCCCTGGGCTTGTGGATGGCCGGTGCCGGCTGGCGCACGGCGCGTGCGCAGGCGCTGGACGCGCTCGCGCAGGTGGGGCTGGCAGCGCTGGCGCAGCAGCCTGCCAAAACGCTTTCCGGCGGGCAGCAGCAGCGGCTGGCACTGGCACGCGCCCGGGCCCTTCAACCAGAAGTCTTGCTGCTTGACGAGCCAACCTCCAGCCTGGACCCGGCTGCCAAGCGTGAGGTCGAAACGCTGATGGCCGAGTTCGCTGCCGCCGGCATGACCCTGATTTTCAGCAGCCACAACCTGGGCCAGGTCAAGCGCCTGGCCAGCCGGGTCATTTACCTGGAGCAGGGACAAGTGCTGGCCGACGCGCCTGTGCATGATTTTTTCAATCGGCCGCTGCCGCCGGCAGCCGCACAGTTTTTAAAAGGGGAATTAGGATGAAACATCTCAAGCAGGCCGGTCTGGTCAGTCGTCTTTCAACGCTGCTGCTGTGGGGCGGCCTGTTGGCCGGCGCCTCGCTGGCGCAGGCGCAAAGCCCGTCCATCGTCATGGCCTCGACCACCTCGACCGAGCAGTCCGGGCTTTTTTCTTACCTGTTGCCTGAGTTCAAGAAGGCCACGGGCATCGACATCAAGGTGGTGGCGCTGGGCACCGGCCAGGCCATCGACATGGGCCGCCGCGGCGACGCCGATGTGCTGTTTGTGCACGACCAGGTGGCCGAAGAAAAAGTGGTGGCCGAAGGCTTCGCGCTCAAGCGCCTGCCGGTGATGTACAACGACTTTGTCATCATCGGCCCGGCCGCTGACCCGGCCAAAGTCAAGGGCCAGAACGTCTTGCAGGCGCTGCAAAAGCTGCAGGCCGGTAACGGCGCTTTCATTTCGCGCGGCGACAAGAGCGGCACGCATGCGGCCGAGTTGCGCTACTGGGCACTGGCCGGCGTCGGTGTGCCGGCTTATGCAGCTTACAAGTCTTGCGGTTGCGGCATGGGCCCGGCGCTGAACATGGCCGCCAGTCTGGGCGCGTACGTGCTGGCGGACCGTGCCACCTGGCTGGCGTTCAAGAACCCGGCCAACCTGGCGGTGCTGGTGGAGGGCGATCAGCGACTCTTTAACCAGTACGGCGTGCTGGTGGTCAATCCGGCCAAACATCCGCACGTGAAAGTGGCCGATGCGCAGAAGTTTGCCGACTGGATCGTGTCACCCGCCGGCCAGACCGTGATTGCCGGCTACAAGATCAACGGCCAGCAACTGTTCTTCCCGAACGCCGGTCGTTAAGACGCCTGCCAGTGCGCTCCTATAATTTCATTTGTGTTGCGCACTGACTTTTTTCACCCTTACTTACGCCCGCTGGCTTCCCGCCTGGCGCTGTGGCTGAGTTTTCTTGCCGTTCTATCGGCGCTGAGCGCGCCGGCGGCGGCGCTGTCAATGGACATGCGCAGCGGCAAACTCGGCGGTGTCTGCAACTTAGACAGCAGCAAAGGCCTTGCATTCAACGCTGCGTCCAGCCCCGCGCAGGGCGATGCGCAAGAGACCTCCAACCAAGGCCATTGCACCTGGTGCGGCTCACTTGGCCTGGCCTTGCTGCCCGCCCCATCGGCTGCCAGCTTGCCGGTGCCGCTGCGGCACATGGCGGCTGCATCGGCCCCGAGTGCCCGCGCCCTGCAGGTCACTGGCCTGCCTTTTAGCCGCGGCCCGCCTTCACTTTGAACACCATCGCCCCGGTCTTGCGCCGGGCGTCAGGTTTTGCACCAGGTCATTGACCTGCTGCTTTGTTCAATGCCGCGTGTTGCAGGCCGTTGGCCGCAAGCGCTCCTTTTTCACTGGATTTTTCATGAACTATTTTTCTAGCACCGTATCGCCACATCGTCTGGCGCGCGCCGGCATGACAGCATCTCTGGCCCTGGCCTGCCTGTGGAGCCTGCCTGCGGCAGCCCACATCACCCTCGAATACCAGGTGGCCAACGCGGGCAGCTACTACAAGGCCAACTTCAAGGTCGGTCACGGCTGCGGCGCCTCGCCTATCCGTCAGATCATTGTCAACATTCCCGCCGGCGTGCAGGGCGCCAAGCCCATGCCCAAGGCGGGCTGGACCATAGAAATCCAGCGCGAGAAGCTGGCCAAGCCCTATGACGACCATGGCCGCACCGTCACCGAAGACGTCAGCCGCATCAGCTGGACCGCCAAAACCCCGGCCGACTACCTGCCCAATGGCCACTATGACGAGTTCGCTCTGCAAGCAAAATTGCCTGCACAAGCCGGCCTCATGTACTGGCCGGTCAGCCAGATTTGCCCTGACGCCCGGCTGGACTGGAATGAAGTGCCCAAGCCCGGCCAGAAGCTGTCCACCCTCAAAACACCTGCGGCCCAGCTCGAGTTGATGCCCACGGGCGGCGGCGCGCATGCGCATTGATGCGTTTGCAGGTGGTTTGTTTTTATTTTTTGTAGAAAGATTTTTCATGAACACATCGAAATTTGTCAGCCTGCGCCGCGCCACCCTGATCGCCGGCCTCTGTCTGTCCACCGGCAGCTGGGCGCAAACAGCGCCGGCCACCGCCAAGCCTGCAGTCAAGGCGGCTGTGCAGGTGGAGGGCGCCTGGGCCCGCGCCACCGTGCCGGGCCAAAAGGGTACCGGTGCTTTCATGAGTCTCAGGGCCGCGCAGGCCACGCGCCTGGTGGGCGTGGCTTCCCCGGTGGCCGGCGTGGCTGAGCTCCATGAAATGAAGATGGTGGGCGACGTCATGAAGATGAGCGCCATTGCCGGCCTGGACTTGCCGGCCGGCCAGGCGGTGCTGCTCAAGCCGGGCAGCTACCACCTGATGCTGATGGA
>JBIKHX010000258.1:0-3884 GCA_044361945.1 Polaromonas sp.
TTACCGGCTCTGCTTGGGCGCGCGGTCAGAGTGATTTCAGCACCCTGCATAGGCCGCTGTGAGCAAGCGCCAGCCGCCGTAGTGGGCCAGAACCCCGTGCCAATGGCCAGCGCCGAGCTCATCGTGGCTGCCGTACAGGCGCAAGCGATCCGGCATGAGCCCACTGGTTTCATTGATCTGGCGGCCTACCGGGCTGCTGGCGGCTATGCGCTGCTCCAGCAATGTCTTAGTGGCGAGCGGGACGTGGAGTCAGTCATCAAAACACTGGAAGACGCCGGCCTGCGCGGCCTGGGCGGCGCCGGCTTTCCAGCCGGCCGGAAGTGGCGCATTGTGCGGGCAGAAGCAGGCCCGCGCCTGATGGCCATCAATATTGACGAAGGCGAGCCGGGCACCTTCAAAGACAGAACCTACCTCGAGCGCGACCCGCACCGTTTTTTAGAAGGCATGTTGATTGCAGCCTGGGCAGTCGGCATCGCCAAAATTTACATTTACCTGCGTGACGAATACCATGGCTGCCGCCATATGCTTGAGGCCGAGCTGGACAAACTGCGCCTGTCGCCCCCCATGGCAGGCATGCCGGAAATTGATTTGCGGCGTGGCGCCGGTGCGTACATCTGCGGCGAAGAATCTGCCATGATTGAATCGATCGAAGGCAAACGCGGCTTGCCCCGACTGCGCCCCCCTTACGTCGCGCAGGTCGGCTTGTTCGGCCGGCCCACGCTGGAACACAATTTCGAAACCCTGCATTGGGTGCGTGAACTGCTTGAAAAAGGCGGCGCCTGGTTTGCTTCGCATGGCCGCAATGGCCGCAAAGGCCTGCGTTCTTTTTCGGTCTCTGGCCGTGTCAAGCAGCCGGGTGTCAAGCTCGCGCCGGCCGGCATCACGGTGCAGGAGCTGATTGATGAACACTGCGGCGGCATGCTCGACGGACACACCCTGTACGGCTATTTGCCGGGCGGCGCCTCAGGCGGCATCTTGCCAGCCTCACTGAACAAGATCCCGCTGGACTTTGACACTTTGCAAGCCTACGGCAGCTTCATCGGCTCGGCCGCAGTGATTGTTTTGTCGGACAAAGACAGCGCCAGCGATGCTGCGCGCAACATGATGCGTTTTTTCCAGCACGAGTCCTGCGGGCAATGCACGCCTTGCCGCGTTGGCACGGCCAAGGCCGTCACACTGATGGACAAACCCTCATGGGATCTGGCACTGGTGGCAGAGCTTTCGCAGGTCATGCGTGACGCCTCCATCTGCGGGCTGGGCCAGGCCGCACCCAACCCCATGGACAGCGTCGTCAAGTACTTCCCACATGAACTCGCCTGAACTTCAAGTGCACGCACTGATCTCCGGACACAAGGACTCCCTATGAACGCCATGACCCGTCAGGAACACGCCGAGATAGACGTGCCCCTGAGCTTTAGCCTCAACGGCAAACAAGTGACAGCCAGCGCCAGCGAATCAATTTTGCAAGTCGCCAAGCGAGAAGGTCTTGAGATACCCCACCTTTGTTTTCGCGAAGGCATGCAAGCAGTCGGCAACTGCCGGGCCTGCATGGTCGAGATCGACGGTGAACGCGTGCTGGCGGCCTCTTGCTGCCGGGCCCCCACCGCCGGTATGAAAGTGGTCACCGACAGCGCGCGCGCTGTGGCTTCGCAAAAAATGGTGCTGGAACTTCTTCTGTCTGACATGCCTGAAAAAGCGTACACACGGCACAACGAGCTGGACCAGTGGGCCGCCAAAATCGGCGTTGGCAAACCACGCTTTGAAGCAAGGCCATCGACACCGCCTGATTTGTCACACCCTGCCATGGCGGTCAACCTTGATGCCTGCATCCAATGCACACGCTGTCTGCGCGCCTGTCGCGATGAGCAGGTCAACGACGTCATCGGACTGGCTTTTCGCGGCGAGCACGCCAAGATTGTTTTTGACATGGACGACGACATGGGAGCGTCTACCTGTGTCGCCTGTGGCGAATGCGTGCAGGCCTGCCCGACTGGCGCGCTGATGCCGGCGCGTGAAGCAGCGCTGAGCTTGCCCGACAAGCAAGTCGCCTCGGTTTGCCCATTTTGTGGCGTGGGTTGCCAGCTGACCTACAACGTGAAAGATGAAAAGATTATTTATGTGGAAGGCCGGGACGGACCCGCTAACCATGAGCGTCTGTGCGTTAAAGGTCGCTACGGCTTTGACTATGCCCACCACCCACACCGGCTGACCAAGCCCTTGATCAGGCGCGCTGATGCGCCTAAACACGGCGAGTTCAGCATGGACCCGGACCGCGTGCTCGATGTTTTCCGTGAAGCCAGCTGGGAAGAAGCGCTCGAGTTGGCCGGCGGCAAGCTGGCCGCCATCCGCGATCAGCACGGCCCGCAAGCTCTTGCTGGATTCGGCTCAGCCAAAGGCAGCAATGAAGAGGCTTATTTGTTCCAGAAATTGGTACGCACCGGTTTTGGCAGCAACAACGTAGACCACTGCACGCGCTTATGCCACGCCTCATCCGTGGTGGCCCTGCTTGAAGGCATAGGCTCAGGCGCCGTATCAAACCCCGTCATGGATGTCAGCAAAGCCGAGGTGATCGTCATCATTGGCGCCAACCCCACGGTTAATCATCCGGTAGCTGCCACCTGGATCAAGAACGCCGTTAAAAATGGCAGCAAGCTGCTGGTATTGGACCCGCGCCGCTCGGACCTCACGCGCATGGCGCACCGGCATTTGCAGTTCAAGCCTGACACGGACGT
Organism: Polaromonas sp.; assembly: GCA_044361945.1. GTDB lineage: Bacteria > Pseudomonadota > Gammaproteobacteria > Burkholderiales > Burkholderiaceae_C > Polaromonas. The sequence goes on from JBIKHX010000258.1 coordinate 2,733, forward strand.
GCCCTTGCTGAACGCCTTGATGAATGTCATCGTCACCGAGGGTCTGGTTGACGAGGCTTTCATCGCCAGCCGCACCATAGGCTACGAGGAGTTGCGACAGAATGTGCAAGGCTACACACCGGAATTGATGGCACCCATCTGCGGCATTGACGCCGACACCTTGCGCTATGTGGCGCGTCTTTACGCCAAATCCAAAAGTTCAATGATCCTTTGGGGCATGGGTGTGTCGCAACACGTGCACGGCACCGACAACGCGCGCTGCCTGATAGCGCTGTCCCTGATGACCGGCCAGATCGGCCGCCCCGGCACCGGATTGCACCCCTTGCGTGGACAAAACAACGTACAAGGCGCATCAGATGCAGGCTTGATCCCCATGATGTTGCCTGACTACCAACACGTCTCAAATCCGGCGGTGCGCGCCAAGTTTGAAAAAGCCTGGAAACTGCCGGCCGGAACACTCGACGAAAAACCCGGGCTGACGGTGGTCGAGGTGATGCATGCCATTAAAAAAGGCGTGATTCGCGGCATGTATGTGCAAGGCGAAAACCCGGCCATGTCAGACCCCGATGCCAACCATGCGCGCGAGTCCCTGGCCGCACTGGATCACCTTGTAGTGCAAGACATCTTCTTAACCGAGACGGCCTACTTGGCTGACGTCATATTGCCGGCCAGCGCCTTCCCTGAAAAAGACGGCAGTTTCACCAACACCGACCGCTTGGTGCAAATGGGTCGTCAGGCCATCAAGCCACCCGGAGAAGCCCGTCAAGACCTGTGGATCATTCAGCAGATTGGCCAGCGACTCGGTTTGGACTGGCAGTACCAGCATGTGAGTGAAGTCTTTGATGAGATGCGCCACACCATGCCAAGCATTGGCGGCATCACCTGGGAACGTTTGGACCGGGAGCACGCAGTTACTTACCCTTGCATCAACGAAGGTGACCCGGGTCAATCGGTGGTTTTCGCGGACAGTTTCCCGCGTGACACTGGACGCGCCCGTTTTGTGCCAGCCGACATCATCCCGGCCAACGAGCGCCCTGACACCGACTACCCCATGGTCCTCATCACCGGCCGGCAACTCGAGCACTGGCACACCGGCAGCATGACACGCCGTGCCACTGTGCTGGACGCTCTGGAGCCCGACCCGGTTGCCAT
>JBIKHX010000259.1:0-3877 GCA_044361945.1 Polaromonas sp.
AGTGTTTTCTCGATCATGAAGGTCCCACAACAAAACAAGCACTCAAAGAAAAAGGGGCTGCCTGAGAGCTGCGCAAACGCCGCTTTTCAAGCAACCCCTTGTGCCGTGACGCGCGCCTAAGCGAGCGTCACGCAGGCGATCGGCTTACTTGCCGGAAGGGATCTTGCCTTCAACGCCCTTGACGTAGAAGTCGATCTTGCCACGCCACTCGTCATCAGCCGCAGTGCCCTTGGCCAGACGCTCTTTGCCGGTGTTGTCCAGGATCGGGCCGGTGAAGACTTCAAAGGTACCGGCTTTCATGCCAGCCTTCAACTCATCCACCTTGGCCTTGACGTCAGCAGGCACCACCTCAGGGACTTTGACCAGGTCGTTCTGACCTTCAGCCACGCCCCAACGGGTGACGGTGTTGCCCTTCCAGGAACCGTCCATGACTTCCTTGATCGACTTCTTGTAGTAGTTGCTCCAGTCCACGATGGCCGAACCCAGGTGGGCCTTGCCGCCGAAGGCGCTCATGTCAGAGTCCCAGCCGAAAGCGTACTTACCGGCCTTGTCGGCGGTTTGCAGCACAGCGGTGGAGTCGGTGTTTTGCAGCAGAACGTCGGCGCCGCCGTTGATCAGCGTTTGAGCAGCTTCAGACTCTTTCGGTGGGTCAAACCAGGTGCTGACCCAGACCACTTTGGTCTTGATCTTGGGGTTGACCGATTGCGCGCCCAGGGTGAAGGCGTTGATGTTGCGCAGCACTTCAGGAATCGGGAAAGAACCGACAAAGCCCAGGGTGTTGGTCTTGGTCATCTTGCCGGCAATGATGCCTGCCAGGTAAGTGTCCTGGTAAAAGCGAGCGTCATAGACGCGCATGTTGTCAGCCGTTTTGTAGCCGGTGGCGTGCTCGAACTTGATGTCCGGAAAGTCTTTGGCAACCTTGAGCATGGGCTCCATGTAGCCGAAGCTGGTAGCGAAGATGATCTTGTTGCCTTGCTGGGCCAGGTCACGGATCACGCGCTCGGCATCAGGGCCTTCAGGCACTTTCTCAACAAAGGTGGTCTTGATCTTGTCACCATACTCGGCCTCAACAGCCTTGCGACCCAGGTCATGCGCAAAAGTCCAGCCGGCATCGCCAACCGGACCCACATACACCCAGGCAGCCTTCAGAGGCTCAGCCTTGGGAGCAGCCGCTGCGGGAGCAGGCGGCGCTTCTTTTTTGCCACAGCCCACCAGCGCGACTGACAAAGTGCCAACCGCAGCCAGCGCGAGCAATGATCGCTTGGAAAACAATTTCATCATGAGTCCTTCATAAAAAATGCAAAAGCAGCTTCAAAAAAAAGAATTCAACTCAAGCACCCGGGTGAAAGGGTTTGCCCATTGAAGCCGGCATGTTACGCCGGATCCAGCCCGGATTTCGCGAGATCAGTACCAACACCACAACTGTAGCAAGGTAAGGCAGCATGCTCATGATAGGCGCCGGAACGTCCACCCCCATGCCTTGCAGCTGCAATTGCAGCATGGTCACCCCGCCGAACAGATAAGCACCTAGCAATAGCCGTACCGGGCGCCAGGTGGCAAACACCGTGAGCGCCAGCGCAATCCAGCCGCGTCCGGCCACCATGCCCTCAACCCACAGGGGTGCATACACCACGCTCAGGTAAGCGCCCGCTACGCCGCACAGGGCGCCGCCGGCCATGACGCAGGCCATGCGCATCAGCCTCACCCTGTAACCCAGGCCATGCGCCGACTCGGGGCTTTCACCCACACTACGAAGCACCAAACCAGTGCGCGTGCGCCCGAAAAACCAGGCAATCGCCAAAGCGGCCAAGAAAGTGAGGTAAACCATGGGGTGCTGCTTGAACAAAGCCGGCCCGACAAAAGGCAGCTCGCTCAGGACGGGCACGGCGTAATTCATCTGGATGTCCAGCTTTTTACCCACGTAAGCCACGCCGACAAAGGCCGAAAAGCCGCCGCCGAACAAGCTGATGGCCAGGCCGGTGGCGTACTGGTTGGTGTTGAGCCAGATCACCAGCAGGCCAAACAAGGCCGCCCCCAGCGCGCCGGCCACTGCGCCGGCAGCAAAAGCCAGCCAAGGGTTGCCGGTGTGAAAGCCCACGGCAAAGCCCACCACGGCGGCCATCAGCATCATGCCTTCGGCGCCCAGGTTCACCACGCCGACTTTTTCATTGATCAGCAAACCCAGACCGGCCAGCGCCAGCGGCGTGCCGGCCGACAAGGTGGCTGCGATCAGCAGGGCAAATTCATTCATGCGCCCACCTTTCTGCGGATGCGGTAATTGATCAGGGTGTCGCAAGCCAGCAGCGAGAACAAGAGCACGCCCTGAAAGATGCCCGTCAAGGCCGACGGCAGGCCGATGCGCGACTGCGCCAGCTCGCCGCCAATCAGGAACATGCTGAGCAAGACACTGGCCACAACACAACCCACCGGGTGCAGGCGCCCGACAAAGGCCACGATGATGGCGGTAAAACCATAGCCGGTTGAGGCATGCGGAATGAGCTGGCCCATCGGCCCGGTCACTTCAAAAGCGCCGGCCATGCCGGCAAAAGCGCCCGACACCAGCATCGAAGACCACAACGCCGAGCGCGCAGAAAAGCCCGCGTAGCGCGCCGCCGCCGGCGCCAGGCCGCCGACCTGCAGCTGGTAGCCGCGGTAGGTGCGGGCCATGAACAGCCACACGGCCACCACCAGCACCAGCGCCACCACCGTGCCCCAGTGCAAACGGTAACCGGCCAGCATGCGCGGCATGCCCATGTCAAAGTTAACGGTCTGCGGAAAGTTAAAACCCATCGGGTCTTTCCAGGGGCCGAACACCAGGTAACTCAAAAAATGATTGGCCACATACACCAGCATCAGACTGACCAAGATTTCACTGGCGTTAAAGCGGTCACGCAGCAGCGCCGTGATGCTCGCCCAGAAGGCGCCGCCCAGCATGCCCGCCAGCGCGGCCAGCGGCAAGAAAGCCCAGTTGCTCATGCCGACTTTGTTCATGGTGAACCACATCGCCAGGCCGCCGGCCGCAATACCGCCCATCAGGTACTGGCCCTCTGCGCCGATGTTCCAGACGTTGCTGCGGTAGCACAGCGCCAGCCCCAGCGCGCACAGCACCAGCGAGGTCGATTTGAGCGCCAGCTCGCTGAGCGCGCGCGGGCCATTCCAGGGCTCAATCAAAAACACCTGCAGGCCGCGCACCGGGTCAGCGCCCAGGGCCACAAACATCACAAAGGCCACCACCACCGTCATGACCAGTGCGATCACGGGCGAGGCGTAGCTCATGGCGCGCGAAGGCGCGGGCCGGGCTTCAAGCTGCCACATGCGCGTCTCCGGTTGCGGGTGTTTGCCACAGGCCGCTCATCCAGGCGCCCACCAGCTCTACAGTGGCTTGCTGCGTTGCAATGGAAGGCGACAAGCGGCCTTGCGCCATCACATGCAGGCGGTCACAGATTTCAAACAATTCGTCCAGCTCCTCACTGACCACCAGCACTGCACAGCCGGCGTCGCGCAGCGCCAGGATTTCAGCGCGAATCTGCGCCGCCGCGCCCACGTCCACACCCCAGGTCGGCTGCGAGACGATCAACAACTTGGGCTGCGCCGCAATCTCTCGGCCCACAATGAATTTTTGCAGATTGCCACCCGACAGTGACTTGGCCACCGCCTGTGGCCCGCCGGCCTTGACATTGAAGCGGGCAATAACGCCGGCCGCCTGCGCCTGCAAAGCGTTCAAGTTGAGCCAGCCGCCGCGACCCACATGCTCTGTGCGCGTGAGCAAGAGGTTGTGCGCCAGGCTCATGGTGGGCACGGCGCCGCGGCCCAGCCGCTCTTCAGGCACAAAATGCAGGCCCAGCGCGCGCCGGCGCTGCGGCGCCAAAGCGCCCGC
>JBIKHX010000295.1:0-3505 GCA_044361945.1 Polaromonas sp.
GGGCTCGATGGTCGTGCTGTCCGGGTTCACCAGCAGCACAAAGTGCGAGGCCTTGTCACTGTCGGTATCGACCAGCTGCCCGACCCAGTCAAGCTGCATCAAGGTGGCCAACACGGGCTCAAGCGCAAGGACATCCACCCGCAGCTGCTGGGCCAGTGCCAAGGCCGGCATGCCGCGCGGCGTGCTGCCCCGGCTGTGCTCCAGGCTCTGCAAAGACTCCAGCGCCAGCTGAAACTGCCAGCCATGCGCCCCGCCGCGCCGGCTCACACCCGCCAGCAGACTGGGTAAATAAGCCGTGATGACCGCGCCCATGAGCACGATGATCCAGGCCAGGTAAATCCACACCAGCAAGATAGGCAGCGTGGCAAAGGCGCCGTAAACAGCAGAGTAAGTCGGCACCAGCCCCAGGTAAACAGTCAGCAGCTTTTTAGCGACCGCAATGCCTACGGCCACAAAGCCCCCGCCCACCCACGCATGAGCCCACTTCACGTAGGTGTTGGGCATGTAGTGGTAGAGCGCGGCCAAGCTGCCGGCCAGGCAAACAAACTCCAGCGTGTCCACCAGAAATTGCAGCAGCGCCGCAGGCGCAGCGGCCCCGTTGCGAACGAAGGGCAGCAAGTAAGAGGTGGCGGCCAGGCTGGCGGCCAGCAGCAAAGGGCCCAGGGTGACAGCGGCCCAGTAAATCAGCACCCGTTGCCCGAAAGGGCGGGGCTTGCGCACGCGCCAAATGCTGTTGAGCGTGCGGTCTATGGTCAGCACCAGGGCGATGGCGGTGATCACCAGGACCGCCAGACCCGCCACACCGAGCCGGCTGGCCTGGCGCGTGAACTGCGTCAGGTAACCCAGCACCTGACGCGCGATGTTGTCGGGAATCAGGCTCTCGACCAGCCAGATTTGCAGCGTCCCCTGCAACTTGGCGAACATCGGAAAGGCCGTGAAAATGGCCAGCGCCACCGTGAAAAAAGGCACCAGCGCGATCGAGGTGGTGAAAGTCAAGCTGCTGGCCGTCAAGCCCAAACGATCATCCCTGAAGCGTTGTCGCAGCGTGATCGCCGTGTCGCGCCAGGGAAATTTTGAAAGGTCGGCCAGGAGCTGCTGCAAATTCATGCCGGTATCATGCCATCAGCATGAACAAAACCCGCCAAATCGACACCACACGCTGGCTGGCCACCGCCAGCCTCACCGGGCTGATTGCCCTTGGCCTGGCCTGGGAACTGTGGCTGGCACCTATTCGGCCCGGCGGTTCGCTGCTGGCGCTCAAGGTGCTGCCGCTGATCCTGCCGCTGGCCGGTGTCCTGAAAAACCGCATGTACACCTACCGCTGGCTGAGCCTCTTGGTTTGGCTTTACTTTATTGAGGGCTCGGTGCGGGCCTGGAGCGACGCCGCACCAGGCAACTACCTGGCCATGCTTGAAATTGTGTTGTGTCTGTTGCTGTTTGCAGCTTGCGCCATGCATGTACGGGTCCGGCTGAAACAAGCATGAACCTGGCTTTTTTAGAACAACTGCGCGGCATTTGCGGCCAGGCGCATGTGCTCACAGAGGGCGACCTCAGTGCCTGGGAAATCGACTGGCGTAAACGCTCCTACGGCAAAGCCTTGGCCGTGGTGCGCCCGGGCAACACAGACGAGGTGGCACAGGTCGTGAAAGCTTGCCAGGCCGCCAGAGTCAGCCTGGTGCCGCAAGGCGGCAACACCGGTCTGGTGGTCGGCTCCACGCCAGACGACAGCGGCAGCCAGTTGGTGCTGAGCCTGCAACGCCTGCGCGCCGTGCGCGAGATCGATGCCGCCAACCTGACTATCACCGTTGAAGCAGGCTGCGTGCTGCAACATGTGCAAGAGGCGGCACTGCAAGCCGGCTTTTTGTTTCCGCTGAGTCTGGCCGCTGAAGGCAGCTGCACGATTGGCGGCAACCTGGCCACCAACGCCGGCGGCACCCAGGTGCTGCGCTACGGCAATGCACGCGAGCTCTGCCTGGGCCTCGAAGTGGTAACCGCCGCCGGCGATGTCTGGCACGGCCTGTCGGGCTTGCGCAAGGACAACACCGGCTATGACCTGCGAGATCTCTACATCGGCAGTGAAGGCACGCTGGGCGTGATCACCGCCGCCACGCTCAAGTTGTACCCGCTGCCGGCTGCGCGCCTCACCGCCTGGGCCGCTGTTGCCTCGGTGGACGAAGCCGTGACCCTGCTCGGTTTGGCGCAAAAGCAGCTGGGCGCCAGCCTGACCGGCTTTGAAGTCATGGGCCAGTTTGCGCTGAGTCTGGTGGTCAAGCACTTTGCCCAGCTTAAAGTGCCCTTTCATGACAGCGCCGCCTTTGGCGTGCTACTCGAATGCTCTGACCAAGAGTCCGAATCGCATGCGCGTGCGCAGTTCGAGCGCCTGCTCGAAGCCGCCCTGACCAACGGTTGCGTGAGCGACGCCGTGGTGGCCGAAAGCCTGGCGCAGGCCAGGCAGCTCTGGCATGTGCGCGAAAGCATTCCGCTGGCGCAGGTCGAAGAAGGCCTGAACATCAAACACGACATCTCGGTGCCTGTCTCGCGCATTCCAGAGTTTGTTCGCGACACCGACGCCCTGCTGCAACAAGCCCTACCGGGGGTGCGTCTGGTCAATTTCGGCCATCTGGGCGACGGCAATTTGCACTACAACGTGCAAGCGCCGGCGGGTGAGGATGCGGCAGCCTTCTTGTCCGAACACGAAGATAAGGTCAACACCCTGGTCTTTGACGCGGTGCAGCGCTTCGGCGGCTCGATTTCGGCTGAGCACGGCGTGGGCACCCTCAAGGTCAGCAAGCTAGAGCACCACAAATCCCCCGTCGCCCTCGGCCTGATGCGATCCATCAAGACCGCCCTCGACCCGCACAACCTGATGAACCCGGGCAAATTGCTGCGCATATAATATGCGCACAAACAATGGATTGAAATAATGCTCAATTTCAACAACGCCCCCAAGAAGCCGACCAACCTTTCACTTAATTCGAAAGTGCTGGAGAAAGCGCGGGAGTTAGGGATGAATGTGTCGCAGACCGTAGACACCCTGCTGGCCGCTGAAGTCCGCCGCTGCTACTGGCAAAAGTGGAACGAAGAAAACAAGGCCGCCGTGGCGGAATACAACGCTCGCATTGCGAGCGAAGGCTTGCCACTGGCCAAGTACCGGACCTTCTGATCTTGGCCCGCTTTGATGTCTACCCTCATCCTGATGCGCTGGCCCGTAAAAGCACGCCGTTCCTGCTGGATGTTCAAAACGAATACATCGATAGCTTAGAGTCGCGAATCGTCATCCCTCTGCGAGCAGCTACCTTGTACAAAACCCGTCTGCGGGATTTAAATCCTGCATTTGAAATTTTGGGCAAACAAGTTGTACTGGACACCGCGTCCATGGCAGCTATTCCAACGCGGGAACTGAGCAAGTGCGTTGCCAACCTCCAAAGCCATCAAGAAGAAATAGTCGCTGCCCTCGACTGTATTTTTGGATCTTATTGACATGACCTCATCGCCACACCCTCAG
>JBIKHX010000260.1:0-3847 GCA_044361945.1 Polaromonas sp.
CGAGTGGACCAGCGCTGACGCGGTGCGCTTCTTCTTGCTCAGCCGTAAGCCCGATACCGAATACGTCTTTGACATCGACCTGGCGCTGGCCAAGAACAACGAGAACCCTGTCTATTACGTGCAGTACGCGCATGCGCGCATTTGCTCTGTACTGCTGCGCCACGTCGGGCAGGAAGACGAAGAGTCGCAACGGGCCGAGCGCGTGCTGGCCATTGCCGCCGAGCTGCAGGGTGTGGACCTCTCGCCGCTGCAAAGCCCGCAAGCCCAGGCGCTGATGCTGCTGCTGGCCAAATACCCCGACATGCTGGCCAATGCCGCGCAGGGCATGGCCCCGCACGATGTCGCGTTTTACCTTCGAGAACTGGCCGCCTGCTACCACAGCTATTACGATGCCGAGCGAATTCTGGTGGAGGATGAAGAACTCCGGCTGGCACGCCTGGCGCTGGTGGCCGCGACACGTCAGGTGTTGCACAATGGACTTCAGATGCTGGGTGTGAGTGCACCGGCAAAAATGTGAACAAGCGACGCATGGCAGCACAGGACAGACCAGCTATGAAAAAGCAACGCGGTGGAACCCTCTTAGGCTTCATTTTGGGCGCACTGGCCGGACTGGGCGTGGCTTTGGCTTTGGCGGTTTACATCACCAAGGTGCCCATGCCCTTCATGACAAAGACGCCAAATCGCACAGCCGATGACGCCGCTGCCGAGGCCAAGAAAAACCGCGACTGGGACCCCAACGCGGCCTTGTCCGGTAAGCCAGCAGCCAAAGACACACAGGCTGTGGTGGACCCCGCTGCTGCGCCCCAAACGCCGGTCGCTACCGGCACACCGGCGCCTTCTGCTGACCCTGTGGGTGATCTGGCCAAAGCCAAAACCAAAACCGACACGCCGGCCAAACCTACTGCACCTGTGGCGACGGCCGCAGCCCCTTCTGCGCCCTCTGCGACTTCTGCACCTGCTACTTCGGCCGCCGCTGGCGACCCCTTTAATTACTTTGTGCAAGCCGGCGCTTTCCGCACGCCTGAAGATGCTGAGCAACAACGCATCAAGCTCTCTTTGATGGGTTTACCGGCCCGCGTCAGCGAGCGTGAGCAGTCCGGGCGCATCGTTTACCGTGTTCGACTTGGCCCTTTCGAGAAAAAAGACGACGCCGACAAGGTCAAAGTCCGGCTCGACACCGGCGGCCTGGAGGCGACCCTTGTCCGGGTCCAGAAATAAACCCCGCCCATCCACAGGAACTGACTTCTATGCAAAGACGCGAATTTTCACAAGCCGCACTGGCGGCCGCTTCTGCCACCACGCTGGCTGCGCTGCCCCTGAACGTGCAAGCCCAGGGCAAACCTCCGGCTGAAGGCAAAGACTACCTGCTGCTGAGCAAACCGGCCCCCACCGAGGCGCCCGCCGGACAAATAGAGGTGGTTGAGTTTTTCTGGTACAGCTGCCCGCACTGCAACGAATTTGAACCGCAGCTCGAAGCCTGGGCCGCCAAAGTCCCCAAAGACGTCAGCCTGCGCCGGGTGCCGGTGTCTTTCAGGCCCGACTTTGAGCCCCAGCAGCGCCTTTATTACGTGCTGGAAGCAATGGACAAACTGGCTGCGCTGCATAAAAAAGTTTTTTATGCGATCCATGTCGAAAAGCAGACCCTCAACACGGCCGATCTGGTCAGCGCCTGGGCGCAAAAGCAGGGCATAGACAAGGCCAAGTTCACCGAGCTATACAACTCATTCCCTGTCAACATGAAGACCCGCAAGGCCACACAGTTGCAAGAAGCTTTCATGGTGGACGGCGTGCCGGCACTGGGCGTGGACGGGCGCTACTACACCTCGGGCTCCTTGGCCGGTACGATGGTGCGTGCGCTGACAGTCACCGATCATGTGCTCACACTGGCCCGCAAAACCAAAGCGGCGCCGGCCAAAGCCAAGTAAGGCTGCCCGGTGCTGTTAGGTCTGCCCTGGCACCCCTGTGAAACCCGCCTCCAACAAGGCGGGTTTTTTTATGCATAAAAAGTGTTCACGGCGTGTGTGCTGGCTACAATCGCCGAAACACCCCACAGCAAGATTCGTGCCCTTATGAACTATTCACCCTCTCTGCTCATCAGCCTGGCGCTGCTCGCTGCGATGCCTGCGGTCGCCGAAAAGGCCGATCGCGACAAGCCCATGAATGCCGAGGCCGATGCACTGCGCTATGACGACCTCAAGCAAACCAGCGTGTTCACTGGCAACGTGATCATCACCAAAGGGACGACATTGATCCGGGGTGCCCGCGTCGATGTGGTCCAGGATGCCCAGGGTTACCAGCAGGCCGTCGCCATCGCCGAGCCCGGCAAGCTGGCTTATTACCGCACCAAGCGAGACGGGGTTGACGAGACCATCGAGGGCGAGGGCGAGCGCATCGAATACGACGGGCGCGCTGACAACGTCAAATTCATTCGCCAGGCCGTAATGCGGCGCTACGTGGCCGGCAAGTTGGCTGACGAAAGCCATGGCGAACTCATCCGCTATGAAAACACCACCGACGTGTTCACCGTCGACGGCAGTGTGCAGCCCCGGCCTACGGCCAACAACCCGAGTGGCCGCGTACGTGCCTTGTTGTCCCCGCGCAGCCAGACGCCGGTTGTTTCTTCGGGCACGGTGACGGCACCTGACGCGGGTGCTGCCGCACAGGCCGGCGCAGTCCGGCCGCAGCCGGCCGCGGCTGCAGTGCCCTTGCCCGGTTTGCGCTCCAGCAGCACGCTGAGCAGCGACAAGAAATAAGCCCCGACGGATGAGCCAGGCTGCCACACTCAATTCGAACCCCAGCCGCCTGGTGGCGCAGGGCCTGCAAAAATCTTACGCCAGCCGCAAAGTCGTTCAAAACGTTTCTCTGGCCGTGCAAAGCGGTGAAGTGGTGGGCCTGCTAGGCCCCAACGGCGCCGGCAAAACCACTTCGTTTTACATGATCGTCGGCCTGGTGCGCGCTGACGCCGGGCAGATCAGCATCGATGGACAAGCTGTCGAGCGCATGCCTATTCACCGCCGCGCCCGGCTCGGTCTGAGTTACCTGCCGCAAGAGTCTTCGATATTTCGCAAACTCACGGTCGAAGAAAATGTGCGCGCCGTACTCGAGTTGCAGCGCGACCCCTCGGGCAAACCGCTCAGCGAGGCGGACATTAAGCAGCGCACCAACAGCTTGCTGCACGAATTGCGCGTCGAGCATTTGCGCGACTCGCCGGCGCCGGCATTGTCCGGCGGCGAGCGCCGCCGCGTCGAGATCGCCCGCGCCCTGGCCACACAGCCCCGTTTTATATTGCTGGACGAACCCTTTGCCGGCATTGACCCGATCGCCGTTATTGAGATCCAGCGCATCATCGGTTTTCTGAAGTCGCGCGGCATTGGCGTGCTGATCACCGACCACAACGTGCGCGAGACACTGGGCATCTGCGACCACGCTTACATCATCAGCGAAGGCCAGGTGCTGGCGACAGGCACGCCAGCTGAAATCGTCAGCAACGCTGACGTGCGCCGCGTTTATCTCGGCGAACACTTCAAGATGTGATGTGGCTCCCCCCGTTGTCGTTCACTGCGTGTAACTCCTTCCCCCCTCCTGGGGCTGCGCCTGCGGCCCGGCTAAGCCGGTTCCGCGGTGCAGCTTGGCTCCCCCCGTTGTCGCTCACTGCGTGTGGCTCCTTCCCCCCTCCGGGGGCCGCCACCTGCGGCCCGGCTAAGCCGGTTCCGCGGCGCGTGCTGGGCTGGTGCAAGACGCTGCTGCGTTCATGCCAGTGCCGGCCGCAGGACCGGCTTTGCCGGACTGCAGGCGGGCCAGCCCCCTCGGGGGGCAGCGCAGTACGCGAAGCGACAAGCGTGGGGGC